>JANXVK010000534.1 GCA_025351675.1 Rhizobacter sp. | reverse complement strand
TTCGAGCTGAGCGAAAAGTACGGCTTCGTGATCGCCTCCGACGAGTGCTACTCGGAGATCTACTTCAGGGACGAAGCACCGCTCGGTTCTCTTGAAGCGGCCACCAAACTGGGCCGCGGCTTCGACCGCCTGATCGCGTTCACCAGCCTGTCGAAGCGCTCCAATGTGCCCGGCATGCGCTCGGGCTTCGTCGCCGGCGACGCCGCGATCCTCAAGCAGTTTCTGCTCTACCGCACCTACCATGGCAGCGCGATGAGCCCGGTCGTGCAGCAGGCCAGCATCGCTGCCTGGAGCGACGAGGCGCATGTGATCGCGAACCGCGACAAGTACCGCGCCAAGTTCGCGCAGGTCACGCCCGCGCTGGCCGAGGTGCTGCCGGTGGCGCTGCCGGACGCGGGCTTCTACCTCTGGGCCGATGTCTCGCAGCTCGCGATCGATCGCAAGGTCGGCGACGAGGTCGCCTTCGCGCTCGCCCTGCTCGCTCAATACAATGTCGCCGTGCTGCCCGGCAGCCTGCTGGCGCGCACTTCTCTGAATCGAGACGGCCACGGCATAAATCCGGGCGCAGGCCGTATCCGCCTCGCGCTGGTCGCCGAGGTCGACGAGTGCCTCGAAGCCGCGCGCCGTATCGCGCTTTTTGTCAGATCCTTTCATCCAATCCCTGTGAGCCAAAAATGACCCAAGCCAGCACCCACGAGCTGCAAAGCACCATCGAACTCGCCTGGGAGAGCCGCGCCTCGATCAACGCGACCAACAGCCCCGAGATCTTTACCGCGGTCGAGGCCGTGATCGGCGACCTGAACGCCGGCCGCCTGCGCGTCGCCGAACGCCAGGGGGTCGGCCAGTGGACCGTGAACCAATGGGTCAAGAAGGCCGTGCTGCTGAGCTTCCGCCTGAACGACAACAAGACGATGCGCGCCGGCGACCTCGGCTTCTTCGACAAGGTGCAGACCAAGTTTGCGCACCTCGACGAAGACGAGATGCGCGCCACCGGCGTGCGCGTGGTGCCGCCGGCGGTCGCGCGGCGCGGTTCGTTCATCGGCAGGAACGTGGTGCTGATGCCGAGCTACGTGAACATCGGCGCCTATGTCGACGAAGGCACGATGGTCGACACTTGGGCGACCGTGGGCTCCTGCGCGCAGATCGGCAAGAACGTGCACCTGTCGGGCGGCGTCGGGATCGGCGGCGTGCTCGAGCCGCTGCAGGCGAACCCGACCATCATCGAAGACAACTGCTTCATCGGCGCGCGCAGCGAGGTCGTCGAGGGCGTGATCGTCGAGGAAAACTCGGTCATCTCGATGGGCGTGTACATCAGCCAGAGCACCAAGATCTACAACCGCATGACCGGCGAGGTGAGCTACGGGCGCGTGCCCTCGGGCTCGGTCGTGGTCAGCGGCAACCTGCCGGCGACCGACGGCAGCCACAGCCTGTACTGCGCGGTGATCGTCAAGCAGGTCACGGCCGAGACGCGCGCCAAAACCAGCATCAACGAGCTGCTGCGCAGCTGATCACGACCGCAGCCGTTGCGCCCGCGCCGCAAGCGACACATGGCGCCGGAAGCGTGAAATGATTGGAACCGGGGTTCAGGAAGCACCCAAGCCCGAAAGGAAACTCATGAGTGGCGGAAACTTGGAGCGCGTGCTCCGGCTGATGGCGGAGAAGGGCGCGTCCGACGCGTACCTCTCGGCCAGCTCGCCGATCCTGATCAAGATCAACGGCCAGTTGCTGCAGCTCAGTGACCAGCCGCTCACGCACACCCAGCCGCGCCAGCTGCTGGCCGAACTGCTCACGCCGGGCCAGCTTGAGGATCTCGACGACACCGGCGAGCTGAACATCGGCGTCGGCCTCGCCGGCGTCGGCAGCTTCCGCCTCAGCGCGTTCAAGCAACGCGGCACGATCGCCGCGGTGTTTCGCTGCATCCCGTTCGTGATCCCGTCGCTCGAGAGCCTGAACGTGCCTGCGATCCTGAACACGATGGTCCTCGAGAAGCGCGGCCTGATCCTGATGGTCGGCGCGACCGGCGCCGGCAAGAGCACCACGCTCGCGGCGATGCTGGAGCAACGCAACCAGCAACTCGCCGGCCACATCCTGACGATCGAGGATCCGATCGAGTTCCTGTTCAACAACAAGAAGTCGGTGGTCAATCAGCGCGAGGTCGGGCGCGACACGCAGTCGCTGAACATCGGCCTGAAGAACGCGCTGCGCCAGGCGCCCGACTGCATCCTGATCGGCGAAATCCGCGACCGCGAGACGATGACGGCGGCGATCTCGTACGCCCTCTCGGGCCACCTCGTGCTGTCGACGCTGCACGCCAACAACAGCTACCACGCGCTCGGCCGGATCCTGTCGTTCTACGCGCCCGAAGCGCGCCCGGCCCTGCTCGCCGACCTGGCTGCGGGGCTGAAGTCGATCGTGTCGCAGCGCCTGGTGCGCGCCACCGCCGGCGGCCGGGTGCCGGCGGTCGAGGTGATGCTCAACACCAAGCTCGTCTCCGAGATGATCGAGAAGGGCGACTTCTCGGGTGTCAAGGAGGCGATGGAGAAATCCATGGCCGAAGGCTCGCAGACCTTCGAGCAAGACCTGGCTCGGCTGATCAACGCCGACATCATCACCCGGAACGAGGGCTTGGCCTTCGCCGATTCGCCGACCAACCTGATGTGGCGCCTGCAGAACGACACGACGCCGGTCTCGCGCCTCACGCCGAAGCGCGAGGAGCAGAGCGATCAGGCGACGTTCACCGAGATCACGCTCGACGTGCGGCCCGAGCCGGCGACGACCGCCTCGGCGAGTCTGCGCCGCTTCTGAGCAGAGGCGAACGGGCCCATGTCGCGCACGCTGCAGCTCGCCGAACAGCTGATCTCGCGCCGTTCGGTGACGCCTGACGACGGTGGCTGCCAGGCGCTGATCCGCGATCGGCTGGCGCCATTGGGTTTCGAGTTGCACGCCCTCGAACACGGCCCCGGAGGCGCGCGCGTGCTGAACCTGTGGGCGGTGCGCCGCGGGCGCGCCGGTGCTGCCGGCAAGCTGCTGGTGTTCGTCGGCCACACCGACGTGGTGCCGACCGGGCCCCTCGCGCAATGGACCAGCGACCCGTTCGTGCCCACCCACCGCGACGGCCAGCTCTACGGCCGCGGCGCCGCCGACATGAAGACCTCGATCGCGGCGATGGTGGTCGCGGTCGAAGAATTCGTCGCGGCCTGGCCCGATCACCCGGGTTCGGTCGCGTTCCTGCTGACCAGCGACGAAGAAGGGCCGGCGGTCGATGGCACCGTCAAGGTCTGCGACTGGCTGCGCGAACGCGGCGAGCGGCTCGATTACTGCATCGTCGGCGAGCCGACCTCGGTCGACGCGCTCGGCGACATGATCAAGAACGGCCGGCGCGGCACACTGTCGGGCAAGTTGCGCGTGATCGGTGTGCAGGGCCACATCGCCTACCCGCATTTGGCGAAGAACCCGATTCACCTCGTTGCCCCGGCACTCGCCGAACTCGTCGCTGTGCGCTGGGACGAAGGCAACGCCTGGTTCCCGCCGACCAGCTGGCAGATGTCGAACCTCCACGCCGGCACCGGCGCGGGCAACGTGATCCCGGGTGACGCGACGCTCGAATTCAACTTCCGCTTCTCGACCGAATCGACGCCGGAATCGCTCAAAGCAGGCGTTCACGCGCTGCTCGACCGCCACGGCCTAAAATACGAGCTTGCGTGGACGCTGGGCGGCGAACCGTTCCTGACGCCGATCGGCGATTTGAGCGAGGCGCTGTCGGCGGCGATCCGCGCTGAAACCGGCTTTGCTCCCGAACTCTCGACCACCGGTGGCACCTCCGACGGCCGCTTCATCGCCAAGATCTGCCCCCAGGTCATCGAGTTCGGGCCATTGAACGCAACGATCCACAAAATCGACGAACGGGTCGAGGTCGCGAGCCTCGACCCGCTGAAAAACATCTACCGCGACACGCTGGTGCGCCTGTTGACATGACCTTGATAGAGCTGATCACCGCGCAGAGCGCCCGCCTCAAACAGGCGGGCGTTTCGTTTGGGCACGGCACCGGCAACGCCTTCGATGAAGCGGCCTGGCTGGTGCTGTGGTCGCTGGGCTTGCCGATGGACGCGCTCGAAGCGAAGGCGAAGAACGAGCTGGGCGCCGACGAGCAGGCCAAGGCCGAGGCGTTGATCACGCAGCGCATCGAGACGCGTCAGCCCGCGGCCTACCTGACGAAGGAAGCCTGGCTGCAGAACGTGCCGTTCTATGTCGACGAGCGCAGCATCGTGCCGCGCTCTTTCATCGCCGAGTTGCTGGCCGACGGCGAGAACCACGGCACGCTCGACGCATGGCTCAGCGACACGACGCACAAGGTGCTGGATCTGTGCACTGGCAACGGCAGCCTCGCGGTGATCGCGGCGATGGCGTACCCCGAGGTGACGGTCGACGCGGCCGACATCTCCGAAAACGCGCTCGCGGTCGCGCGCGTCAACGTCGACAAGCACAACATGGGCAAGCGCATCACCCTGATGCACTCCGACCTGCTCGCGGCCGTGCGCGGGCCCTATGACCTGATCCTGTGCAACCCGCCGTATGTGAACTCGCAAAGCATGCAGGCGCTGCCGCCCGAGTACCGGGCCGAGCCGGCGCTCGCGCTGGCCGGTGGCGACGACGGCATGGATCTGATCCGCCGCATCCTGCGCGGGGCGACCCAGCACATGACGGCCGGCGCGGTGCTGGTGCTCGAGATCGGCAACGAGCGAGCCCATTTCGAGCATGCGTTCCGCCGGCTCGAGGTGGCGTGGCTCGAAACGAGCGCTGGTGATGACGAGGTGCTGCTCGTCACGCACGATTCCCTCTCGAAATACCGCTGGTCCTAGATGCTTGCCCCTGGACGCCTTCGGCGTCATCCCCCGCGGGGAGCGCAGGCCGCTTGGGGCGGCCCGGCGCTGGCCTGCGGTTCTTTCCTGATTTAGGCCTATTCCATGCTCGTACTGAACCAAGTCTCCCTGCGCCGCGGCGTCAAGCTCGTGCTCAACCAGGCGAGCGTCACGCTGCAGCCCGGCGAAAACGTCGGCCTGGTCGGCCGCAACGGCGCCGGCAAGTCGTCGCTGTTCTCGCTGATCACCAAGCGCCTGCAATCCGACGCGGGCGACGTGAGCATGCCGCCGCGCTGGCGCATCGGCGAAGTCGCCCAAGAAATGCCCGAAACCGATCAGGGCGCAACCGATTTCGTGCTCGAGGGCGACACCCGCCTGATGGAAGCGCAGGCCCAGCTGGTGCAGGCCGAGCTCGACGATGACGGCCACGCGATGGGCGACGCCCACCAGGCGATCGCCGAAGCCGGCGGCTTCGAGGCTCGCCCCCGCGCGCAGGCGATGCTGCAGGGCCTGGGCTTCAAGCCCGCCGAGCTCGATTCGCCGGTCAACAGCTTCTCCGGCGGCTGGCGCATGCGCCTGCAGCTCGCCCGCGCGCTGATGTGCCCGGCCGACCTGATGCTGCTCGACGAGCCGACGAATCACCTCGACCTCGACGCTCTCGTCTGGCTCGAGGCTTGGTTGAAGAAATATGAAGGCACGATGATCGTCATCAGCCACGACCGCGAGTTTCTCGACGCGATCACCAACGTCACGCTGCACCTCGACGAGACCAAGCTGACGCGCTACACCGGCAACTACACCGCCTTCGAGGAGATGCGCGCCGAGCGGCTGACGCAGGCCGCCGCGGGCTACCAGAAGCAGCAGGAACGCATCGCCCACCTGCAGAAGTTCATCGACCGGTTCAAGGCCAAGGCCAGCAAGGCGAAGCAGGCGCAAAGCCGCGTCAAGGCGCTCGCGCGCATGGAGCGGCTCGGCCCGGTGTTGACCAGCGCCGACTTCCAGTTCGAGTTCCGCGAACCGCTGAACCTGCCGAACCCGATGCTGGCGTTCTCGCAGGTCGCCTGCGGCTACCACACCGACGACGGCTTTGAGACCCGCATCATCGACAACATCAACCGCTCGGTGCTGGCGGGCCAGCGCATCGGCATCCTCGGCGCCAACGGCCAAGGCAAGTCGACGCTGGTCAAGACCATCGTCGGCGACCTGCCGCGCCTGACCGGCGACATCACCGAAGGCAAGGGCCTCTCGATCGGCTACTTCGCGCAGCAGGAACTCGACGTGCTCTCGCTCGACGACGGCGCACTGGTGCACATGATCCGCCTGGCGCGAGACAAAGGCCCGGCCGGCCGCGAGCAGGAGCTGCGCGACTTTCTTGGCTCGTTCCGCTTCGTCGGCGAGATGGTGACGCAGGCGGTCGGCACGCTTTCGGGCGGCGAGAAGGCGCGGCTGGTGCTCGCGATGCTGGTCTGGCAGCGCCCCAACCTGCTGCTGATGGACGAGCCGACCAACCACCTCGACCTGACGACCCGCGAAGCGCTCTCAATGGCGCTGAACGAGTTCGAGGGCACCGTGATGCTGGTGAGCCACGACCGCGCTCTGCTGCGCGAGGTCTGCGACGAGTTCTGGCTCGTCACCGACGGCGCGGTCAAGCCCTTCGACGGCGATCTCGACGATTACCAGAAGTGGCTGCTCGAGCAATCGCGCGAAGCCTCGCGCGAACAGGCCAAAGGCGACAAGGCGAAGCGCAAGCGCGACGCCGCGGCCGCGACGGCGCCTGCACCGACTCCTGCCCCGGCGCCAGCGGTGCCATCCGCAATGCCGGCGCGCGGCAACGACCGCAAGGCCGACGCGGCGATGCGCCAGCAGCGCAGCGATGAGCTGAAGCCGTTGCGCAAGGAGCTGAACAGCGTCGACAACCGCATGGGCGTGCTGGTCAGTGATCGCGATGCGCTCGAAGCGACGATGACCGCCGCGAATCTCACGCCCCCGCAACGCGCGGAACAAGGCAAGCGCCTGAAGCAGATCGGCGACGAGATCGAAGCGCTGGAAGCGCGCTGGC
>JANXVK010000518.1 GCA_025351675.1 Rhizobacter sp. | reverse complement strand
CCCCGACGCCGTCGGCTTCTACCTTTCGGGTCAATTGCTGACCGAGGACTACTACGTCTTCAACAAGCTCGCAAAAGGCCTGGTCGGCACCAACAACCTCGACACCAACTCGCGCCTGTGCATGAGCAGCGCGGTCGCCGGCTACAAGCAGACGCTGGGCGCCGATGCGCCACCGGCCTGCTACGACGACCTGAACTCGGCCGAGACGCTGTTCATCGTCGGCTCGAACACCGCGTTCGCGCACCCGATCCTGTACCGCCGCATCGAGGACGCGAAACGCGCGAACCCGGCGTTGCGCACGATCGTCGTCGACCCGCGGCGCACTGAGACCGCCGCCGCGGCCGACCTGTTCCTGCAGATCCTGCCCGGCACCGACGTGGCGCTGTTCAACGGCATGCTGCACGTGATGCTGTGGGAAGGCTGGCTCGACACGGCCTACATCGCCGCGCACACCAACGGGTTCGAAGCGCTGAAGACACGGGTGCGCGACTTCACGCCGAAAGACGTCGCGCAGCTGTGTGGCATCCGCGAGGCCGATCTGATCCAGGCGGCGCGCTGGTTCGCCGGGCTCGACGCGCCGGGCGCGCCGAACGAGGCGCGCAAGCCGGTGCTCTCGCTGTACTGCCAGGGCCTGAACCAAAGCAGCAGCGGCACCGCGAAGAATGCGGCGCTGATCAACCTGCACCTCGCGACCGGGCAGATCGGCAAGCCGGGTGCCGGCCCGTTCTCGCTCACCGGCCAGCCGAACGCGATGGGCGGCCGCGAGGTTGGCGGCTTGGCCAACCTGCTGAGCGCACATCGCGACTTGTCGAACCCGGCGCATCGCGCCGAAGTGGCGCAGCTGTGGAACGTGGCTGACGTGCCGGCCAAACCCGGCAAGACCGCGGTCGAGATGTTCGAGGCCGTGGCCGATGGCGAGATCAAGGCGCTGTGGATAGTCTGCACCAACCCGGCGCAGTCGATGCCCGATGTGTCGGCGGTGCGGCGCGCGCTCGAAGTCGCCGAGTTCGTCGTCGTCCAGGAAGCGTTCGCCACCACCGCGACCTGTGCCTACGCCGACCTGCTGCTGCCCGCGTCGACCAGGGGCGAAAAGGACGGCACCGTCACCAACAGCGAGCGCCGCATCAGCCGGGTGCGTTCGGCGATGCCCGCGGTCGGCGAGGCGCGCGACGACTGGCGCATCGCCGCCGACTTCGCGCGCCGCCTCGAAGCCCGACTGCAGCCCGGCGGGCCGACCCGGTTCGCCTGGCCGACGCCCGAATCGGTCTGGAACGAGCACCGCGAGTCGACCCGTGGGCGCGATCTCGACATCACCGGCCTGAGCTACGCCGCGCTCGAGATCGGCGCGCAGCAATGGCCGTTCCCCGAAGGCGCCGCGACCGGTCGCGCGCGGCTCTACGAAGACGGCATCTACCCGACCGACGACGGCCGCGCGAACTTCGTCGACACGCCCTACGTCAAGCTCGCCGAGCCACGCGACGTGCGCTACCCCTTCTCGCTCAACACCGGGCGCCTGCGCGACCAATGGCACGGCATGAGCCGCACCGGCACGATCGGCCGCTTGTTCGGCCACGTGCCCGAGCCGGCGATCGAGATGCATGGGCAGGACATGCAGCGCCTTGCGCTGGTGGACGGCGACCTGGTCGAGGTCACCTCGAAGCGCGGCTCGATCGTGCTGCCGGCCCGCGCGAGCGAGCAGCAGGCGCTGGCTCAGGCCTTCATCGCGATGCACTGGGGCGACGAGTTTCTCTCCGGCAGCACCTCGACCGGGCAGCGCGCCGCCGGCGTGAACGCGTTGACATCACCGGCGTTCTGCCCGAGCTCCAGACAGCCCGAGCTGAAGCACGCCGCGGTCAAGATCCTGAAGGCCGAGCTGCCGTGGAAGTTGCTGTGCGTAGCCTGGCTGAGTCCCGACGACGCGCTGCGCGCCCGCGAGCAACTCAAGCCACTGATGGAGGCCTTCGCGTTCGCCGCCTGCGTGCCGTTCGGGCGCGAACGCAGCGGCGTGCTGTTTCGCGCGGCCTCGCACGCGGCGGCCGACGACGCGCTGCTGCAGCGCATCGAAGGCATCCTCGGGTTGAACGCGAAGGGCGTGCTGCACTACGCTGACAAGCGCCGCGGCCAACGCCGCAGCATGCGCGTCGAGCCGAGCGGTGTCGACGCTCACCTCGAAGGCTTCATGCTCGCCGGCGATATCACGGCCGAGGCCTGGATCCGTCCGCTCCTGCAAGAAGAGTTGCCCGCGCAGGCCTACGGCCGGCTGCTGCTGATTCCGGGCGAGAAGGCGCCGGTCGCGGTGACATCGCGTGGCAAGCAGGTCTGCAGTTGCTTCGACGTGAGCGAGCGCCAGATCGAAACCGCGCTGCCCGCGATCACCGGCACGGCGGATGCCCGATTGCTGGCGCTGCAGGGCCAGCTCCAATGCGGCACCAACTGCGGCTCGTGCATCCCCGAGCTGAAACGTATCATCCAGCTGCGCCAGAAGGTGGCCTGATTCGCAGAATGCAAGCGAGTGTTGCGGCCACCTGCCGCGGGCCTGAAAATTGCGATCTGCCCTGTGGGAGACAAGAATGGCGATCGCCAGCTACATCAAGGAAATCGGCCGCGGCAAAGAAGGCGCTCGCTCGCTGAGCGAGGTTCAGGCGCACGACCTGATGAGCCAGGTGCTCGACGGCACCGTCACCGATCTCGAGATCGGCGCGTTCGCGTTGGCGATGCGCATCAAGGGCGAATCGATCGCCGAACTCACCGGCTTTCTGCGTGCCACGCACGAGCGCTGCATCGCGGTCACGACCACGCGGCCGACCATCGTGCTGCCCTCATACAACGGCGCTCGCAAGCTGCCCAACCTCACAACGCTGCTCGCGCTGCTGCTCGCGCAGGAAGGCGCGCAAGTGCTCGTGCACGGCCCGATGCGCGATGCCGGGCGCGTCAGCACCGCCGAGATCTTTCGCGACCTCGGTTTGCCGTTCGCGCGCAACGCCGAAGAGATCGAGAACGGCTGGATGCGCCGCGAACCGGTCTTCATCGCGACAGACGACCTGTGCCCACCGCTGGCGCGCCTGCTCGAGGTGCGCCGCGTGGTCGGCCTGCGCAACTCGGGCCACACGATCGCGAAAGTGCTCGCGCCCTGCACCGCCGGCGCGTGCCTGCGTGTCGTCAACTACACCCACCCCGAGTACGCGACGATGCTAAGCGAGTTTCTTGCCCACACGGGTGGCGACGCGGTGCTGCTGCGCGGCACCGAGGGCGAACCGGTCGCCGACCCGCGCCGCGCGCCCAAGCTCGAGGTGTTCATCGCCGGGCAGCCACGCGCCGATCTGTCGCGCGCCGCGCACGCAGGCGTGCTGACCGAGCTGCCACTGTTGCCGCGCGGCTTCGATGCGGCCACCACCGCCGTCTACATCCAGGCCGTCGTGAGCGGCGAGAAGCCGGCCCCAGGCCCGCTGAGCAGCCAAGTCGACTGCCTGATGGCGGCGCTCGGCGCGATCCACCACACGGCGCCGAAGAAGCAGATTGCATGAACGGAACCGTCACGCTGGTCGGCGCCGGACCGGGCGACCCGGAACTGCTGACGTTGAAGGCCGTGCGCGCGATCGGCCGCGCGACCGTGCTGCTGGTGGACGACCTCGTCAACGACGAGGTGCTTGCATTCGCCGCGCCCGGCGCACGCATCGTGCAGGTCGGCAAGCGCGGCGGCTGCCAGAGCACGCCGCAGGCATTCATCGACAAGCTGATGGCCGCCGAGGCGCTCAAGGGCGAAACCGTGGTGCGACTCAAGGGCGGCGACCCGTTCATCTTCGGCCGCGGCGGCGAAGAAGCCGAGCGGCTGCGCGCCCAGGGCATCGCGGTCGAGGTCGTCAACGGCATCACGGCGGGCCTCGCTGCCGCCACCTCGCTCGGCGTGCCGCTGACGCACCGCGAGCACGCGCATGGCGTCATCTTCGTGACGGCCCACGCGCGCGCCGACGGCGAGCCGCTCGACTGGTACGCGCTCGCCACCGCGGCCGCACAGGGCCTGACGCTCGTGATCTACATGGGCGTGACCTCGATCGACGCACTGCAGTCCGGGCTGCGGCGGGGGCTGCCTGGGGCCACACCGGCGGCCGTCGTGCAGTACGCCTCACTGCCGCAGCAACGACAACTGGTCTGCTCGCTCGAGGCGCTCGCGGCCAGCGTGCGCGCAGAGCGCATCGGCAGCCCCGCGATCGTGATCGTCGGCGACGTGTTGCGCGGGGTTCAAACCTTGTCGCTGACCCGCGCGGCAGCGCACACCGCCTGAGTGCGGGCACCTTGGCGCCGCATAATCCTCGCAGAGTCGAGGTGACAAAAAGCGATGAAACCTGAACGAATGCAGACGCCTTCCGCGCGAAAGTCGGCGCCGACGGGCCGAGTGCGAGCCCGCGCACCTGATCGCTGCCGCGGGTGAGCGACCTGATCGTCGACGTCGCCATCGTCGGGGCCGGCGCGGCGGGTCTGCACTGCGCGGCAATCGCCGGCCAGCGCGGGTTGAAGGTACTGCTGATCGACCACGCCGAGAAGCTTGCCGAGAAGATCCGCATCTCGGGCGGTGGGCGCTGCAACTTCACGAACCGCGACACGACGCCGGCGAACTTTGTTTCGGCCAACCCGCACTTCTGCCGCTCGGCGCTGGCGCGCTACACGCCTGCCGACTTCATCGCGCTGGTGCAGCGCCACCGCATCGGGTGGCACGAGAAGCACAAGGGCCAGCTCTTCTGCGACGAGAGCAGCGACGAGATCATCTCGATGCTGCTGCGCGAGTGCGAAGCCGGCAGCGTGACGCGCTGGCAGCCGTGCGGCGTGCAGGCGCTGCAGCGGTCGGCTGGCGGCTTCGAGCTCGACACCGATCAGGGCGTTGTCTTGGCGAAGCAACTCGTGATCGCGACCGGCGGCCTGTCGATCCCGAAGATCGGCGCGACCGACTTCGGCTATCGCATCGCGCGCCAGTTCGGCCACCCGATCGTCGAGACGCGCCCTGCCCTCGTGCCGCTGACCTTCGACCCGGTGAGCTGGGCGCCGTTTGCGGCGCTTTCCGGCCTGTCGCTCGAAGCGTCGATCGAGACCGGTGACGGCAAGACGCGCACTTCGTTCCTCGAAGACCTGCTGTTCACGCACCGCGGCTTGAGCGGGCCGGCGGTGCTGCAGATCTCGAGTTTCTGGCGGGCGGGAACGCCGATCCGACTCGACCTCGCGCCCGGCCGCGATCTGGGCGCGGAGTTGCTGGGAGCCAAGCAGTCGTCGCGCCGCAAGCTCGCGAACGAGCTCTCCGAGCTGATCCCGAAACGGCTCGCCGAAGCCTGGCTCGCGCCCACGCCCGAGCTCGCCGACCGCACGCTGGCCGAGCAACGTGATCGCGACCTCTCCCAACTCGCCGCGCGACTTCAACACTGGGAACTCAAGCCGCAGGCCACCGAGGGCTACCGCAAGGCCGAGGTCACTGCCGGCGGCGTCGACACGCGCGAGCTGAGCTCGCAGACCATGGAGAGCCAGCGCGTGCCGGGCCTGCACTTCATCGGCGAGGTGGTCGACGTGACCGGCTGGCTCGGCGGTTACAACTTCCAGTGGGCCTGGGCCAGCGCAGCGGCCTGCGCCACGGCGCTCACCGCTACCTGATCAGGGCATCGCCAGCGCGCGCAGCAGCAGGCTCGTGCCGCCGACGATCAGCAGCGCCCACACGGCCTGCATCGCGCGCCGGGTCGACATCCTGGCATGCAGGTGGCTGCCAAGCAGGTAGCCGATCAGCGCGCACGGCAACAGCGCGAATGCGAGCGGCAACAGCCCGGCTTGCGTGTAGAAGCCGCTGCCGGTGAACAGCACGAGGCGGATCAGCGCGGTGCAGAAGATCAGCACGCCGATGGTCGCGCGCAGTTGTGCTTTGTCAGGCAGGCGGCGCGCGAGGTAGATCGTGTAGATCGGACCGCCGGTGCCGTACAGCGCGGTGAACGCACCGCCGATCAGGCCGGCCGGGTACGCCCAGCGACGCGAGATCGGCGTCGGCAG
>JANXVK010000475.1 GCA_025351675.1 Rhizobacter sp. | reverse complement strand
CGACCCGCGCGAGCCCGGTGACACGCGCGATCTGCTCGCGCCGGCAAGTCGCCTCGAGCGCGCCCAACGCGGCCGCGTCGTCGGTGCCGGCCTTGAGCCAGTCGAGCAGCGCGTCGGTCGTCGCGTCGGGCCGCGCCGCCTGCAGCAGGCTCATCACCAGCGCGGCGGCGCGCGTGGTCGAAAGCTTCCAGCCGGTTTCGTCGAGCAGCCGCAACCGATGGCGTTCGAGCAGCGCGCGCACGCGCCGCACCAGCACGCGATCCTGCGCGATCAGCGCGACCGGCAGCTCGCCACGTTCGACGTGCGCGAGCACTTGGGCGGCGGCGCACTGGGCCTCGTGCTCGAAGTCGTCGCAGACCGCGAAGGCAGCGTGGCCCTGCGCCTCGAACCGGCCGAAGGGGTCGGCGTCGGGCGCGTCGGTGTCGAGCACGAGCGACGGCACGGCCGCGTCGGCGAGCAGGCGCGCCGTCAGCGGGTCTGCCCCACCGGCCTGAACCGCGATCCACGCAGCAGGCGGCGGCGCCGTGAACAGGCGGTCCGTCGCCGGGGGCGGGGCCAACGCGGCCCATTCGAGCGCGACGCGCGCCAGCAGCCGCTCGCTCGCGCCGGGCCCGCTGACCGGTGTGAGCAGTTCGCGCGCTGCCTCCCAATGCGCGGGCCGTTGCGCCGGCGGCAGCGCGGCGGCGCCGCGGACCAGTTCATGCGCCGTCGCGACGAGGCCGCGAACGGCTTGGTCGAAGCCACGCGCGTCGCGCTTGGCCCACGCGGCGCCCCAGTTCCGCGAACGCAACAGCGCGGCCGCGCTGAGCGCATCCAGGGTCGGATCGAAGCTGACCTGTGCGGCTTGTGCCGGCGGCGAGGGGCCGAGGCTTGCGACGAAGGTCCGGGTGGTTTCGACGCGCGGCATCCAGCCGCCGGCGCGAGCGAACGCACGCCTGGCCTCGGGCAGCAGCTGGGCGAACGGCACGAGCACGACCGCGTCGCGTAACGCCACGCCGTGTTCGGCTGCCCACCCGGCCACGCACGCGGCGATGGCCGGCCAGCGGTAGGCGGCGCCGGTGGCGCTTTCAAGGGTCAGGCGCACTATGGTCGTCATAGGAAGCAAGGGGGCCCCAAACGGCCCGGCGCCCCGCGAAAGTGAGGCCTTTGTGTCAGAATCATTGTGCCTTGCCACCACATTCCAGCGGTGCAGACCGAAAGTCAAACCATGAGCAGTGAACTGATCAAACACACCTCCGACGCGACGTTCGACGCCGACGTGCTGAAGTCCAGCAAGCCGGTGCTGGTCGACTACTGGGCCGAGTGGTGCGGCCCATGCAAGATGATTGCGCCGATCCTGGACGAGGTCTCCAAGGACTACGACGGACGCCTGCAGATCGCGAAGATGAATGTCGACGAGAACCGTGACGTGCCGGCCAAGTTCGGCATTCGGGGCATCCCGACGCTGATGCTGTTCAAGGACGGCCAGCTCGCGGCGACCAAGGTCGGCGCCCTCTCGAAAGCCCAATTGACCGCATTCCTCGACGGTCATCTATAATCTTTGTGAACGCTGCTGAAGTCGGCGCCTTACCCGGGCTCCCGACTTTCGCAGCAAAGAGATTCGCCACCACGCCCTGAGCGTGGATTCGGCAACACCACTCCAAGTTTCTCGTTGTCCCGTTCGTCGATTCGAGCGCACCCGAGCACCGCACGCGGCCGCTCGAGCGCCTGACCGAACGCCCGGTGACGCGGCACCTGCGCCGTCGCCAACCACTCCCAGGGTGTCCACCCATGCATCTGTCAGAACTCAAGTTGATTCACGTCTCGGAGCTCATCACGATGGGCGAGGCGCTCGAGATCGAAAACGTCGCCCGCATGCGCAAGCAGGAGCTGATGTTCGCGATCATGAAGAAGCGCGCGAAGGGCGGGGAGCAGGTGTTCGGCGACGGCGTGCTCGAAGTGCTGCCCGACGGCTTCGGCTTCCTGCGCTCACCCGATGCGAGCTACATGGCCAGCACCGACGACATCTACCTCAGCCCGAGCCAGATTCGCCGCTTCAACCTGCACACCGGCGACGCGATTGAAGGCGAGGTGCGGGTGCCGAAAGACGGCGAACGCTATTTCGCGCTGGTCAAGGTCGACCGCGTGAACGGCGTCGCGCCCGAGGAGAGCAAGCACAAGGTCATGTTCGAGAACCTGACCCCGCTGTTCCCGAAGGAGCAGTTCAAGCTCGAGCGCGAGGTCAAGACCGACGAGAACATCACCAGCCGCATCATCGACCTGATCGCACCGATCGGCAAAGGCCAGCGCGCCTTGCTCGTGGCGCAGCCGAAGACCGGCAAGACGGTGATGATGCAGCAGATGGCGCACGCGCTGGTCGCGAACCACCCCGACGTGCACCTGATTGTGCTGCTGGTCGACGAGCGGCCGGAAGAAGTGACCGAGATGGTCCGCACGGTGCGCGGTGAAGTCATCAGCTCGACCTTCGACGAGCCTGCGGCGCGCCACGTGCAGGTCGCCGAAATGGTGATCGAGCGCGCCAAGCGCCTGGTCGAGATGAAGAAGGACGTGGTGATCCTGCTCGACTCGATCACCCGCCTCGCCCGCGCCTACAACAACGTGCTGCCGTCGTCCGGCAAGGTGCTGACCGGCGGCATGGACTCGAACGCGCTGCAGCGCCCGAAGCGCTTCTTCGGCGCGGCCCGCAACGTCGAGGAAGGCGGCTCGCTGACCATCATCGGCACCGCGCTGGTCGACACCGGCTCGCGCATGGATGACCTGATCTACGAGGAGTTCAAGGGCACCGGCAACTGCGAAATCCACCTCGATCGCCGCATGGCCGAAAAGCGCGTCTACCCGTCGATCCTGCTGAACAAGAGCGGCACGCGGCGCGAAGAACTGCTGCTGCAGCCCGAGATCCTGCAAAAGACCTGGATTCTTCGCAAACTGCTGTACCCGATGGACGAGATCGAGGCGATGGAGTTCATCCTCGAGAAGATGAAGGCGACGAAGAACAACCACGACTTCTTCGACATGATGCGCCGAGGCGGGTAAGTTCAGCGCGCGGGCTATAATCGAAGGCTCTCCGCTTCCGGAAAGTGCGCCAAGTGGTTTGGCGTGGCTCCCGAAACACCGGCGCCAAAGCGGCCAAAAGCACGGCGCACAAAGGATTTCCCATGAAAGAAGGCATTCACCCGACGTACCGCGACATCTGCTTCGTGGACCTGTCGAACGGTTTCAAGTTCGTGACGCGTTCGTGCGCGACCACGAAGGAAACGATCAAGATGGACGACGGTACCGAACTGCCGCTGTTCAAGCTCGAATCGACCAGCGAATCGCACCCGTTCTACACCGGCACGCAAAAGAGCATCGACTCGCTCGGCGGCCGCGTCGAGAAGTTCCGGAACAAGTTTGCGCACTTGAGCGCGAAGAAGTAAACAACTTCTCCTCCAGGAAAAGGCAGCCGAGGCTGCCTTTTTTGTTGCCCGGCTGCGGCATCATTCGCGCCTGAGACCAAGCACAGCAATTTGAACTCGCCGAACCCCGCCCTCGTCACCCAGCGCGCCGCGCAGCGGCTGCCGCGCGTCGCGCTGGTGCTGTTTTGCGTCGCCTATGTGTTGCCCGGCGTGTTCGGTCGCGATCCGTGGAAGAGCGCCGACATCACCGCCTTCGGCTACATGGCCGGCATCGCGCAAGGCCGCACCGGCTGGCTCGCGCCGACGGTCGGCGGGCTGCCCGCCGATGCCCCGCTGCTGCCGTATTGGCTGGGCGCTGCGTTCATCAAGTTGCTCGGGCCGTGGGTCGACCCGACGCTGGCAGCGCGTATCCCGTTCGCGTTGCTGCTGGTGCTGGTGTTGGTGCTGACTTGGTACAGCTGCTACCACCTCGCGCGCACCGAAGCCGCGCAGCCGCTGCCGTTCGCGTTCGGCGGCGAGGCCAGCCCGATCGACTATGCGCGCGCGATCGCCGACGGTGCGCTGCTCGCGCTGATCGCCTCGCTCGGGCTGCTGCAGCTCGGCCACGAGACCACGCCCGAACTCGTGCAGCTGGCGAGCGTCGCGCTGTTCGTCTACGCGCTCGCGGCGAGCCCGTTTCGCGGCCTGCAGCCCAAGCTGGCGGTGCTCGCCGCGCTGCCCGCGCTGGTCGCCAGCGGCGCGCCGGCGATCGCGCTCGTGCTCGGCATTGTCGGCGCGGTGCTCTGCCGCGCATCGGGCTACGAGCCGGCACGTCGCTTCGTGCCGTGGATCGGGGCGAGCACCGTGCTGTCGGCACTCGCAGCCTCATGGCTGGGCGCTTGGGGTTGGCGCGTCGGCGCGGCGGCGCCTTCACTGTCGGGTGCGTGGGAACTTTTGCGGCTGCTCGCCTGGTTCACCTGGCCGGCATGGCCGCTGGCGGTCTGGACCGTCTGGCGCTGGCGCGGCCACTTGTCGGACCGCCACATCGCGATCCCGCTCGGCTGCGCGGCCGTCAGCGTGTTCGCCTGCCTCGCGATGGGCGGCTCGGAGCGCGCGCTGATGCTCGGCCTGCCGCCGTTGGCGGTGCTCGCGGCGTTCGCGCTGCCAACCCTGCAACGCAGCACCGCAGCGGCGATCGACTGGTTCTCGGTCTGCCTGTTCACGATCGCGGCGATCGTGATCTGGGTGATCTACGTCTCGATGCAAACCGGCGTGCCGGCGCAGCCGGCAGCCAACATCGCGCGGCTCTCGCCCGGCTACACGCCGAGCTTCTCGGCGTTCACGCTCGCGCTCGCCATCCTCGGCACGCTGGCGTGGCTGTGGCTCGTGAAATGGCGCACCGGGCGCAACCGGCATCCGCTGTGGAA
>JANXVK010000544.1 GCA_025351675.1 Rhizobacter sp. | reverse complement strand
CTCGGCGACGACAAGGCCAAACTGCTGATCGACCGCATCATGGAAAGCGAGGACACCGCAGGCATCGAAAGCCTGAAATGGATGGACCCGGCCGCAGTGGGTGAGCTGCTGCGAATCGAACACCCGCAGATCGTTGCCGCGATCCTGGTCCATCTCGAAGCCGACCAGGCCTCGGCCGTCCTCAAGCTCTTCAACGAGCGGCACCGCAACGAAGTGCTTGTGCGCATCGCCACGCTCGACGGCATCCAGCCCTCGGCGCTGAAAGACCTGAACGAGGTGATGGGCCGCGTGCTCGTCGGCGGCGAGCGCACCCGCAAGACCAAGCTCGGCGGCGTGAAGGCGGCGGCCGAGATGATCAACCTGATGGGCACGAGCTTGGAAACCGCGGTGCTCGATTACATCCGCGAAGCCGACAACGATCTTGCGCAGCAGATCATCGACAACATGTTCACGTTCGACGATCTGGAGAAGATCGACGACAAGGGCATCCAGGCGCTGCTCAAGGAAATCCAGTCCGAATCGCTGGTGATCGCGCTGAAGGGTGCGACGCCGGAGATGCGCGAGAAGGTGTTCAAGAACATGTCGACCCGCGCCGCCGAGACGCTGCGCGAAGACCTCGAATCGCGCGGCCCGGTGCGCGTGTCGGAGGTCGAAGCCGAACAGAAGGAGATGCTGAAGGTCGTGCGCCGGCTGGCCGACGAAGGCCAGATCGTGCTCGGCGGCGGGGGCGACGATGAGTTCCTCTGATCCGCGCGATCTGCGCGACGTCTTTCGCGGCGCGAAGAACATCCCGTCGCCGAACGACGCGGCACGCGCTTATGCGCGCTTCATCCCGCGCGAAGAGCTGAACGACGTCAAGGCCTGGCAGCCGGGCGACATCCAGGGCGGCCCGACGCCGCAGGCCAACATTCACCGTGCGCCCGAAGAAGCACCGAAGGTCGACGTGGCCGCCGAGCTCGCCGGCCAGCTGCGCGCCGCACGCCAGGCCGGATATCAGGACGGCTACCGCGACGGCCTGGTCGCGCTCGACGGCTTCAAGCAAGGCTTCGCCGCCCAGACCACCGCGCAGGTCGGCGCGCTGCTGAAGTCGCTCGGAACCGAACTCGACGAGCTGCAACAGGACATGGCACGCACCCTCGCGATCGCAGCCACCCAGCTGGCGCGGCAGATCGTGCGCAGCGAGCTGGCGACGAATCCGGCGCTGGTCGCGGCCGTGGCGCAGGAAGCGATCGACACGCTGCTGCTCAGTGCGAAACACATCACGCTGCGCGTGCACCCCGACGACCACGCGTTCGTCGCGCAGGGCGCGGCCGATGTGCTGGCGGCGCGCGGCGCGCGGCTGCTCGCCGATGCCGCGATCTCGCGCGGCGGCGTGCTGGTCGAGTCCGACATCGGCGTGATCGACGCGAGCCTCGAAGCACGCTGGCGCCGCGCCGCGGCCTCGCTGGGCTGCGACGACGGCTGGGCGGGCACGGCGCCGCCAGAATCCGACGACACGGGCGCTGCCGCATGAGCGAGAAGCACGAGACCGCGCCGCTGACGAACTCGCAGAAGTGGGACCGCTACCTCGCCGACATCCGCAGCTTCTCGGGCGACAAGGTGCGCCTCGAAACCCAAGGCCTGCTGGTGCGCGTGAACGGCCTGGTGCTTGAGGCCGCCGGCCTGCGCGTACCGGTCGGCTCGGTCTGCGAGATCCGCATGGAAGGCCAGTCGCCGGTGATCGCCGAGGTCGTCGGCTTCTCGGGCGACCGCGCGTACCTGATGCCGACCGGCGATGTGGCCGGCCTGGCGAGCGGCGCGCGCGTCGTCCCGCGGCCCTCGCCGGTCGTGCCGATGAAGCTCGGCGCTGCCAGGCACCCGTGGCGGCGCAACGAAGACCGCACGCTGCATTTGCCCGTTGGTGACGGCCTGCTCGGCCGCGTCGTCGACTCGCACGGCCACCCGATGGACCGCAAGGGTCCGATCGAGCACGTTCACAAGGAGCCGCTGACCCGCCGCCCGATCAACGCGATGGACCGCGACCCGGTGCGCACCCCGCTCGACACCGGTGTGCGTGCGATCAACGCGAT
>JANXVK010000351.1 GCA_025351675.1 Rhizobacter sp. | reverse complement strand
TGCATCGCCACCGGGCTCGCGTTGGCCTTGGCCAGCTCGTCGAACTTGCGCCGCGCGTGCGCCAGTGCGCCAGCAGGCCCGAGGTCGGCAGGCCTTTGTCGATGATCTGCGGCTCGACCGGCTCCTGCACCAAAACCTGACAGCACTTGCAGGCCCACTTGCCGCGCACATGGCGCTGCACGAAGAACTTCGCGGGAGCGATGCCGAGCCGCTCGCTCACGTTTTCGCCGATGCGCACCATGCCTTGGCCGCAAGCCGGTGTCGGGCAGGTGGTGTCCGCGGGTTCGTGGTGATGCTCGACGCGACGCAGGTGTTCGAGATGACTGGCCTCGTTGGAAAGCACCTGCGCCAAGTCTGAACTATCGAGGAAGCTGCGTGCGGGAAAACATCACCACGTCGGCGACAGAACTAACGCGCGTCATTGACCGCGCTGCACTCCGGACACTTCGGCTTGGGGCCTTATGCAGGACTCACGGTTCGCTTTGCCCGTCGCAAGTACGCTGCAGTGCGACTCGTTGGACTCAGCGATACATGCTCAGGGGTTCCGCTGGTCACGACCTGCCCTCCTGCATTTCCCCCACCAGGACCCATGTCGACGACCCAGTCGCTCGCGACCACAACTCTGAGGTCATGCTCGACGACGATGACCGTATTGCCCGCGTCTACCAGATGGTCCAGCTGGTTCATGAGCCGGTCGACATCTGCAGCGTGCAAGCCCGTCGTTGGCTCGTCGAGAACATAAAGCGCATCACCTCGCTGGGCTCGCTGCAGTTCCGTGGCCAACTTGATCCGCTGCGCCTCGCCACCGGATAGTTCCGTCGCAGGCTGCCCCAATCTGAGGTACCCCAAGCCAATGTTTCGCAGCAGCGCCAAAGGCTTCGCCGCAACTTGGTCATCCGCGAAGAAGGCATGCGCCTCGTCAACCGTCATGCTCAACACATTCGCGATGCTCTTGCCCCGCAGCTGGACCTTCAAGGTGGCGTCATTGAATCTCGCACCGTGGCAGGTGGAACAGGGAGCGTAGACACTGGGCATGAACAAAAGCTCCACAAAGACGAAGCCTTCGCCCTCGCAGGTCTCGCAGCGCCCCTTGGCGACGTTGAATGAAAATCGGCCGGCGTCGTACTTTCGTGACTTCGCCGCCGGCGTCTGAGCAAACAGTTTGCGAACGTGGTCGAACAAGCCTGTGTAGGTGGCAAGGTTGGAGCGCGGCGTTCGACCAATCGGTTTCTGCGTTACCTGAATGAGCCGTCGAATCCCGTCAGCGCCCGCCAAGATGTGCCCTCCCGTCCTGACAACCTCCTGCTGCACTGATTCCGAATCGTTTTCCGCCGCCTCAGGCTCGCCGCCCAGCCGCTCGAGCATCAGTCCGACAAGGGCTTGTGTGACGAGGCTCGATTTGCCGGAGCCGGAAACACCCGTGACCGCCGTCAACGCATGGAGCGGAAAGTCGACGTCAACCCCGTGCAGATTGTTGAGCGCGATGCCACGCAGTTTCAACCATCCGTTCGGGACCCGAGGCACCCGGGGAGCGGCCAAGTCAGCGGCGAACAGGTATCTCGCGGTGTGCGATTCTTGAACTTGCTGCAGACCCGCTGGCGGACCGCTGTAGAGAACGCGGCCGCCAAGCTCACCTGCACCCGGGCCGACATCGACCAGCCAGTCGGCGCGGCGCATCACGTCCAGATCGTGTTCAACCACGAAAATGGAATTGCCGGACTCTTTCAGCTCTTGCAGCGCCTGCATCAGCGCTTCATTGTCGGCGGGGTGGAGACCGGCTGAGGGCTCGTCAAGAACATAGACGACGCCAAACAGGTTGGAGCGAATCTGCGTCGCCAGTCGGAGCCGCTGAAGTTCGCCTGACGACAGCGTGGGTGTCCCTCGGTCCAGCGACAAGTAACCCAAACCCAGTCTCTGCAACGACGTCACCCGCGCGAGCACATTCGCGGCAATGCGCTGCGCTGCAATGCGCTTCTCCTCGGAGAGGTTTGGAGTGCGTCTCGCATCGTTAGCCGTTCGGTGGGCCGGGCCCCCGGCCTCAACCCTGCGAGCGGTGTCCTCGTGAGCTTCAGCGCGACTCAGAGTCTTGCTGACGTGAACAGGTGCTTCGTCCCTGAATTCCCCACGCGCCGTTGGCGTCAACGCCTGTGCCATTCGGTCGAGCGACATCTGCGACAGCTCCCCGATGTCGATGCCGGCGAACTTGACGGAAAGCGACTCGCGCTTCAGTCGCTTGCCGTTGCACACGGGGCAAGCACTGCCCACCATGAAGCAAGAAGCTCTCTTCCTCATCAATGCACTTTGCGACGTGGCAAATGTGTGCAGGACGTGCTTGCGTGCACCTGTGAACGTGCCTTGGTAGCTCGGCTCTGCTTTGCGCCGCAGCGCCGCTCGCGTCTCTGAAGGTGTGAAGCCTGCGTACACGGGCACTGTAGGCTGCTCATCAGTGAACAGGATCCAATCACGGTCCTTCCTTGAGAGCTCCTTCCATGGACGGTCGACGTCGTATCCCAGCGTCACGAGGATGTCCCGGAGGTTCTGCCCTTGCCAAGCAGTCGGCCAAGCCGCGACCGCGCGTTGACGTATGGTCAACGCATCGTCCGGCACCATCGTCCGCTCGGGAACCTCGAACACCCGGCCGACGCCATGACACTCGGGACACGCACCTTGCGGCGTGTTCGGAGAGAAGTCTTCCGCATAGAGCATCGGCTGGCGCGGAGGATAGGTTCCAGCGCGTGAGTACAACATCCGCAGCAAGGTCGACAGTGTCGTGACGCTGCCCACCGACGAACGCGAGCTTGGTGTGCCTCGTTGTTGCTGCAGCGAGACCGCTGGTGGCAAGCCCTCAATCGAATCGACATCGGGTACTCCCACCAAGTCGATGAGTCGTCGCGCGTACGGAGACACGGACTCGAAGTAGCGACGTTGGGCCTCGGCATAAATGGTTCCAAACGCGAGGGACGATTTGCCGGAGCCCGAGATGCCGGTGAAGACCACCAAGGCGTCACGCGGCACCGCAACGTCCACACTTTTCAGGTTGTGCTCGCGAGCACCCCTGACCGTGACCATTCCCGGGAACGCCGGAGCTTCTTCGCTCAAGCGGCGACCCCTTGGGCCGCAGGTTTGCAACGCCGCACAAGTTGCGAACCCTGTCCGAAAACCTGACCAAGGTAAATTTTGACCGCCTCGCGGGCAAGCCTGCGAGACAAAGCCGACGTCGCCGTACTTGGCGTGGATGAGCCCAATTCGCGCGTCCTTCTTGTCTGCTGATGCTTGCCGTGTGCTTCGCAAACTATTTCATCATCGGCTTGTTGAGGGGCTTGGCGCCGACTATCAATATATTGCGGAGTAACTCCTGCATGTCGCGGCCGCCACGTACTTGGTATGCCATTTCCAGAATGGAGTTGTCGGCGGCAGACAGGCGCGTATCGAGGGAGGCTATGGTGATTGCGACGGCAAAAACGAAGACGGCGCACAGTGGCTATCGCCGCATGTTCCCGACGTTGCATGTCTCGCAATGATTGGTAGACGTCGAGGTGCCGTCGAGAGGACAGGCGGTTGACATGGCGTCAGACAAACGCCCTGTATGTGACCCGCCCCCGACTCCCAGAGGCTCATTGGCTTGAGTCGCACCGACATGGCGGGCTCTGGGGAAGGGGGATAGTAGTTTGCTCGGCTTCAGCGGGCGGGATGTAGCCGATGGGTTCGAGCAAGCGATGGTTGTTGAACCATGCAACCCATTCGAGCGTGGCCAGTTCGACAGCTTTCTTGGTCTTGCACGGCGCCCGGCGATGAATGAGCTCGGCCTTGTACAGCCCGACCGCACTCGAGCCATCAACCTCGAACGCCGGACGTGGTGCACTTCGCTTCGCTGCCTCAGCCTTCGGCCGAAGCAGCCTGACCCCGCAGGGTCCACTTGTAAATCTTCAGAATCTGTTCAGATGATCGGGGCCAGCTCTGGCCGGGCCTGAATGTGCAAGCCGACCAGGCACGCGTGTCCGCGCCGATCTCAAAGTGAACCGCCCCGGGATTCGTGGAGGCTGTTTGGTTT
>JANXVK010000341.1 GCA_025351675.1 Rhizobacter sp. | reverse complement strand
GTTCAAGGACCTTCGCGCCGAGGAGTACACCTACCTGTTCGAGCGTGCCGCGACGATCAAAACGCGCTTCAAGAACTACGAGAAGTACACGCCGCTGGTCGACCGCACCTTGGCGATGATCTTCGAGAAGGCCAGCACGCGCACCCGCGTGAGCTTCGAGGCCGGCATGTACCAGATGGGCGGCTCGGTCGTGAACCTGACCACCGGTGACAGCCAGCTCGGGCGGGCCGAGCCGATCGAAGACAGCGCGCGCGTGATCAGCCGCATGGTCGACATCGTGATGATCCGCACCTACGAGCAGACCAAGATCGAGGCCTTCGCGGCGAACTCGCGCGTGCCGGTGATCAACGGCCTGACGAACGAGTACCACCCGTGCCAGATCCTGGCCGACATCTTCACCTTCATCGAGCACCGCGGCGACATCAAGGGCAAGGTCGTCGCGTGGGTCGGCGACGGCAGCAACATGGCCAACTCGTGGCTGCAGGCCGCTGACGTCCTCGGCTTCACGCTGCACGTGAGCACGCCGAGCGGCTACGAGATCGACCCGCTGATGGCCGGCGTGAACAACCCCGGTTGCGTCAAGACCTTCAACCACCCGATGGAGGCCTGCGCCGGCGCGCACCTGGTCACGACCGATGTGTGGACCAGCATGGGCTTCGAGCAGGAGAACGAAGCGCGCATGAAGGCGTTTGTCGACTGGTGCGTCGACGCCGACATGATGGCCGCGGCGCAGCCCGATGCGCTCTTCATGCATTGCCTGCCGGCGCACCGCGGCGAGGAGGTCGAGGCCGAGGTCATCGACGGGCCGCAATCGGTGGTCTGGGACGAGGCCGAGAACCGGCTGCATGCGCAGAAGGCGCTGATGGAGTACCTGGTGCTGGGTCGCATCGGCTGACGCATCCTGCGCCCTCGTCGTTCACGTCGGCAGGGGCCACACCGCTGCGCCGCCCACCGCGTAGAAGCGCCGCCCGGGCGCCGCCTCGACCCGCCATCCGCCGGTGAACTCGCCGAAAGCCGGCAGGATCGCCTGCCGCTCCTCGCGCACGAAACACGGCATGCGCAGGCTGTCGCGGCCGCGCCCGTGCAAACGTGTGACCGGATGCACGTGACCGGCCAGCACGAAGTGCGTCGCGTGCGCCTGGGGATGATGGCAGCACGCAAATGGCCCGATCAAGTGCGGCTCATCGACCACCTCGATGCGCAACGAGGCCGGTGGATCGCCGGCGCGGCTGTCGTGGTTGCCGCGCACCAGCGTCATCAGCAGGCCCGCATGTCGCTCGCGCCACGCGCCCAGCGCCTGCATCACCGCCGGCGTGCGCGCCCCGGCCGCGTGCAAAAAATCACCGAGGAACACGAGTTGCGCCGGCGCGTGATGCGCCACCAACGCGTCGAGCCGCGACAGGTTCTCCTGCGTCGTTCCGCCCGGCACAGGTTGGCCGAGCGCGCGGTAGGTGGCGGCCTTGCCGAGGTGCAGATCGGCGACGAATAGAACGCGCGCCGCCGGCCACCACAGCGCGCGCTCGGGCAGCAGGTGCAGGCGTTCACCGGCCCAGTCCACGGGGCACGATGTCGAGGTGGCAAGGGAAGGTGAAGACACGGGAGCCGCGCGCAGCGAAGAAGCCCCGATTGAACCAGAACCGCTCACAGCGGCGGCAACGGGCGCGAGGGTTTGCGCGGCCGGCGTGGTTTGCGCGCGGGGCTGGCTTCGCCGCCGAACGCGAGCGCACCCCGCACCTGATCGACGCCGCCGGTCGCGGCAGTGCCGCCGGCGGCCTTCTCCAGTTGCTCGACCATGCGCGCGATGCGCTCGGCCACGCTTTCGTTCGAGAGCTTCTCGCGAAAGAGCTCCACCATCAGCGGAAAGCCGAACGGCGTCGGCCGCTGCAACGTCTTGAGCACCAGCCGCTGCGTCGCCATGCGCGCCAAGCTCGCGCGCAGGCGGCTGATGTCAAGCTCCTGCGCGAGCAGTTCCTGCTCGGCCTGCTGCAGCAGCATGTTGGTCGGGTCGTACTTGCGGAAGACCTCCCAAAACAACGACGACGACGCCTGCAGCTGCTTGCTGCTGCGCCTTTCCCCCGGATAGCCTTGGTAGATCAAGCCCGAGACGCGCGCGATCTCGCGAAAGCGCCTCTGCGCGAGCTCGCTCGCGTTCAGGCTCGCCAGCACCTCGTGCAGCAGCGCGTCGGGGCCGGCGCTGTCGTCGCTGCGCAGCAGCGCGGGCAAGATCGCGGGCCAGTCGATCGCGGTCGCGCTGAGCAGCTCGAAGCCGTAGTCGTTGACCGCGATCGAGAAGGTGCGCGGCTCGATCTGCGCGACACGCCACGCCATCAGGCTGGCGAGCCCGAGGTGCACATGGCGGCCGGCAAACGGGTAGAGGAACAGGTGGGTTCCCTCCCGCGTGACCAGCACCTCGGCGAGCAGGGTCTGCGGCGTCGGCAGCGCCGACCACCGCTGCTGCAGTTCGAGCAGCGGGCGCACACGCTCCAGCTCGGCCGTCTCGAAGCGCCCGGCGTCCGCGAGCGCGAGCTGCTGCACGACGGCGTCGGCCAGCGTGCTCGACAGCGGCATGCGGCCGCCGCCCCAGCGCGGCACAGCGGCACGGCCGGATATGGCACGCCGCACCCACGCGGTCATCTCGTGCACCCGGACCAGCGCCAGCAGGCGCCCACCGAACATGAAGCAGTCGCCGACTTTCATGCGCGCGATAAAACTCTCCTCGACACTGCCGATGCGCGCTCCGGCTTGGTACTGAACCGTGATGCTGGCATCGCTGACGATGGTGCCGATGTTCATCCGGTGGCGTCGCGCGAGCCGCGCATCGGGCACGCGCCAGACGCCGTCGGCATCCGGCGCGACGCGCCGGTAGTCGGGGTAGGCAGCGAGCGACGGCCCGCCCTGCGACACGAACGACAGGCACCAGGCCCAAGCCTCGTCCGACAAGCGCGCATACGCCACCGTGCCGCGCACCTCGGCGAGCAGTTCGTCGGGCACGAAGCCGCCGCCGAGCGCCACCGTGACGAGGTGCTGCACCAGCACGTCGAGCGGCTGCTCGGGCGAGGTGCGCGCCTCGATGTGGCCGGCGGCGATGGCCGCGCGGACGGCCGCGCCCTCCACCATCTCGATGCTGTGCGTCGGCACCAGCGTGATGCGCGAGGCGCGGCCCGGCGCGTGACCCGAGCGCCCGGCGCGCTGCAGCAGCCGCGCCACGCCCTTCGGCGAGCCGATTTGCAGCACGCGCTCGACCGGCAGGAAATCCACGCCGAGGTCCA
>JANXVK010000314.1 GCA_025351675.1 Rhizobacter sp. | reverse complement strand
GTCGAGGCGATCGTGATGAACGCCTCGGGCTGCGGCGTGACGGTGAAAGAGTACGGCCACGCGCTTGCCCGCGACCCGGCGTATGCCGACAAGGCCAAGCGCATCAGCGAGCTCACGCGCGATCTGAGCGAGCTCTTGCCTGATCTGGTGCCGAAGCTTCAGCGCAAGGTCCGCATGCGCAACGTCGCGACGAACCTGGCATTCCACCCGCCCTGCACCCTGCAGCACGGCCAGCAACTCCGCGGCGGCGTTGAGACGCATCTGAAGGCGCTCGGCTTCGACGTGCGCGTCGCGCCGAACGAATCGCACCTGTGCTGCGGCTCGGCCGGCACGTACTCGGTGCTGCAGCCCGAGCTCGCCTACCAGCTGCGCGACCGCAAGCTCGCGAACCTCGCGCCGCTCGGCGCGCAGGTCATCGTCTCGGCCAACATCGGCTGCATTCAGCATTTGCAGACCGGCACCGCGACGCCGGTGAGGCACTGGATCGAGCTGCTGGACGACGCACGGGCCTGAAGCGCGACTACCGGGGCGCGGCGGGAACGCCCCAACGCTCGTCCCGGGAGCCTGCCGGGCCGGGCCGGAAGCAGCACTTCGTCCAGGCCAGGCCGAGGACCTCGCCGAGCGTCGTCTTCGCGCCGACGCTGCTGGTCCACCAGCGCTGCGGGTCGTAATCGGCGGGGCGCGCGGTCAACACGCCGACCTCGACCGTGTCGCCGAACGCCATCCGGTACACCAGCCACGAACGGCGCGCGTGCACGCCGGCCGAGTACAGGTCGATCGCGCCGAGCACGACGCCGTTCTGCTTCGCCCACTCGCGCACCATCACGGCGCTGAGGTAGCTGCGGTCTTGCGCCGATGCGGGCGCCGGCACGGCGATCACCGGCATGGCGGGGGGCGAGCCGCTCGCGCGCAACTGCGCGGCGGCGCGCACCGCGTAGTTCCGCCAGTTGCCCGCGTCCATCATCGGGTCGATCGGGCCGCCGGTCGTCAGCACCCGATCGTAGTGGCCGTTGCGCGCGGTGGCGGCGGCTTGGCGCAACTCGGCGAGGTCGAGCCAGCCTTCGACGACCAGCGTGCGCGCGCCGGGTGCCGGCGAATGCGGCGCGAGCAGATCGTAGGCCGAACGCGCGAGCCCGATCACCAGCGCCGCGGCGATCACGAGCACCAGCAGCAGGCCCCAGACCGTCGGCAGCCAGACCTCGCGACGGCGAAACAACGTGGGCCTCAAATGCAGCGCCCGCCGTCCACTTCCATTGCGACCTTGCGTTCGAGTCTCATGTGTCTTCTCGTTTGCTCGTGATGATTCGCCGCGCACGTCAGGCCGGGGCTGGTCGGGTTATGGGTCATGATATTGGCAATGGGCATCTTCCTGATCAAGCGCTTCGCGACCTTCGTCGCCACCTTGCTGGCGGCCTCGGTGCTGGTCTTCGCGGTGCAGGGGATGCTGCCGGGCAACGCCGCGCAGGTCATGCTGGGCGAATCGGCGACGCCCGAGGCGGTGGCCGCACTGACGGCCAAGCTCGGCCTCGACCAGCCCGCGGGCGTGCGCTACGAGCGCTGGGTCACCGGTTTCGTCACCGGTGACCTCGGCACCAGCGTGTCGTACGACACGCCGGTCGCCGAGCTGATCGCCGAGCGCCTCGCGGTCACCGCGCCGCTCGCGCTGATGGCGATGGCGCTGACGACCGTGCTCGCGTTGACGCTCGGCATCTACGCCGCCGCGCGCCACAACCAGGTCGGCGATGTCGGCGTGATGGGGCTGAGCCAGCTCGGCATCGCGATCCCGAACTTCTGGTTCGCGATTTTGCTGATCCTGGTGTTCGCGGTGAAGCTGCAGTGGTTCTCGGCCGGCGGCTTCCCGGGTTGGGCGGACGACCCGTGGCTGGCGTTCAAGGCACTGATCCTGCCGGCCGTCGCGCTCGCGGTGGTGCAGGCGGCGATCCTGGCGCGCATCACGCGCAGCGCGGTGCTCGACGTGCTGCGCGAAGACTTCGTGCGCACCGCGCGCGCCAAGGGCCTGAGCCAGCGCCAGGTGCTGTGGCGCCACGTGCTGCGCAACGCCTTCGTGCCAGTGCTGACCGTGATGGGGCTGCAGTTCGCGAGCCTGCTCACCGGCACGATCGTGGTCGAGAACGTGTTCTCGCTGCCCGGCCTCGGGCGGCTGATTTTCCAGGCGATCTCGAACCGCGACTTCCTCGTCGTGCAGAGCATCGTGATGGGGCTGGCCGCCGCGGTGATCGTGATCAACTTCGTCGTCGACGTGCTGTATGCGGTGATCGACCCGCGGCTGAAGGTGCACAGCGCATGAGCTTCATCGGGCGGGCCTTGCGCCACAAGAGTTTCGCGCTCGGCGGCGTGCTGGTGGCGTTGCTGATCGCGACCGCGCTGCTGTCGTTCGTCTGGACCCCGTATTCGGCCACCGAGCTCGACATCCCGAACAAGCTGCAGGCGCCCTCGGCCGCGCACTGGCTCGGCACCGACAGCCTCGGCCGCGACATCGTCTCGCTGCTGATCGTCGGCGCGCGCAACTCGATCGCCGTCGGCCTGATCGCGGTGGGCATCGGCAGCGCGTTCGGCGTCGCGCTCGGCCTCGTCGCAGCGGCGCGGCGCGGTTGGGTCGAGGAGCTGGTGATGCGCTTCTCGGATTTCACCTTCGCGTTTCCGGC
>JANXVK010000291.1 GCA_025351675.1 Rhizobacter sp. | reverse complement strand
CTGGCGTTGGGTCGCGGTCTGTACACGCCGCGCGTGGCCGAGGCGGCCTCACCTGCCTCGGCCGCCGCGAAGTGAACCTCAATCACGAAGAAAGAAACTGCCCATGACCCACTCCCCCTCACGCTGGATCGGCCGCGCAGCCGTCGCGCTCGCGCTGTGTGTCGCGTCGTCGGCCTACGCGCAAAAGGTCAAGCTCGCCACCTCGGCCGGCGACATCGTGATCGAACTCGACGCCGCGAAAGCGCCGAAGACGGTCGAAAACTTCCTGAAGTACGTGAGCGCCGGCCATTACAACGGCACGGTCTTTCATCGCGTGATCCCGAGCTTCATGATCCAAGGCGGCGGCATGACCGCCGACATGAAAGAGAAGGCCACGCGCGCGCCGATCCCGCTCGAGAGCGAGAACGGTCTGAGCAACGTGCGCGGCAGCGTCGCGATGGCGCGCACCGGCGACCCGAACTCGGCGACCGCGCAGTTCTTCGTCAACGTCAACGACAACCTTCGCCTCGATGGCAGCAAGGCCGGCGTCGACGGCTACGCCGTATTCGGCAAGGTCATCTCGGGCATGGACGTGGTCGACAAGATCCGCGCCGTGCCCACCGGCAGCAAGGGCCCGCACAACGATGTGCCCAACCTGCCCATCACCATCACACACGCCACCTTGGAGAAATAGCATGGGCACGCAAGTCGACATCGAAACCAGCAAGGGCATGATCCGCGTCGAACTCGACGACGCCAAGGCGCCGATCTCGTCGAAGAATTTTCTCGAGTACGTCGACGCCAGCCACTACGACGGCACGGTGTTCCATCGCGTGATCCCCGGCTTCATGGTCCAGGGCGGCGGCTTCGAACCCGGCATGCGCCAGAAGGCCACGAAGGCGACGATCACGAACGAGGCCAACAACGGCCTGAAGAACGACAAGTACACGCTGGCGATGGCGCGCACCTCGGCGCCGCACTCGGCCAGCTCGCAGTTCTTCATCAACGCGACCGACAACAACTTCCTGAACTTCAGCGCCGAGACCGCTTCGGGCTGGGGCTACGCGGTATTTGCGAAGGTGGTGTCGGGCAACGACGTGGTCGACGCGATCGAGAAGGTCCGCACCGGCAACAAAGGCGGCCACGGCGACGTGCCGCTCGACGACGTGACGATCGTCAAGGCGTCGCGCGTCGCCTGACGCCCACACGAACCGAGTCGTGGAGGCCCTGCGCGCGTCGCGCGAGATCGTTGCGCCGGCCGAATGGCGGCGCATCGATTTCATCAGTGACCTCCACCTCGCCAACGACACGCCGCGTGGGTTCGCCGCTTGGCGGAGTTACCTGCTGAGCACGACTGCCGACGCCGTCTTCCTCCTCGGCGACCTGTTCGAGGCGTGGGTCGGCGACGACGCGCGCTTCGAAGGTTTCGAGGCGCATGGCGCAGCGGTGCTGACCGAGGCCGCGGCGCGACGCAAGCTGTTCTTCATGGTCGGCAACCGCGACTTCCTGGTCGGCGCCGAGACGCTCGCGGCCTGCGGTGTCGAAGGTCTGCCCGACCCGACCGTGCTGAGCGCCTTCGGCGAACGCGTGCTGCTGACGCACGGCGACGCCTGGTGCGTCGGCGATGTGCCCTATCAGCGCTTTCGCGCCCAGGTGCGCAACCCGGCATGGCAGGTGCAGGTGCTCGCCAGGCCGCTGGCCGAACGCCGCTTGATGGCGCGCAGCCTGCGTTCGGAGAGCGAGCGCGCTGCGGCAGAGCACCACGGCGAGTGGTTCGATGTCGACGCTGCGACCGCGCTGCGCGCGATGGCCGAGAACGACACGCCGACGCTGATTCACGGGCACACGCATCGCCCCGGAACCGAAACGCTCGCACCCGGGCACGTTCGCCACGTGCTGAGCGACTGGGACCTCGACCATGGCGGCCCGCCGCGCGCCGAGGTGATGCGCTGGGAAGCTGGCCATTGGACGCGTCTTGCGCTGGCCGACGCGGTCGCGTCGGCCCTCTGACCGTGCGCGACTGGCTCAGGCGCCGGCGCGAGACCCGCACGCTTGAGCGGCGTGCGATTCCCGACCCGCTGTGGCGGCTCACGCTGGCTCGCTTCCCGTTCCTGAACTGGCGCGACGCGGCCGAGCTTGCGCAGCTGCGCGACATGGCGACGCTGTTCCTCGCCGACAAAGAGTTCACCGGCGCGCAGGGGCTGGACGTCGATGACGAAATGGCTGTCGCGATCGCCGCGCAGGCCTGCCTGCCGGCCCTGAAGCTCGGGCTGGGCTGGTACGACGGCTTCAAGGGCATCGTCGTGCATGCCGACGCGGTGCTCGCACAGCGCGAGTTCGTCGACGATGCCGGCGTCGTGCACGCGTACGAGGAGGAACTCTCCGGCGAGGCGATGCACGGCGGGCCGGTGATGTTGGCTTGGCGCGATGTCGACGAAGCGGGCGAATCGGCCGAGGTCGGCTACAACGTCGTGATCCACGAGTTCGTGCACGTGATGGACATGCGCGACGGCGAGGCCGACGGCGTGCCGCCGTTGCCCGATCGGGCCGCGCAGGAGGCGTGGGCCCGCGTGCTCGACGCCGAGTACGACGCGTTCTGCGAGCGCATCGGCGCCAACGAAGAGACGCTGCTCGATCCGTACGCCGCCGAAGCGCCCGAAGAGTTCTTCGCCGTCGCCTCCGAGGCCTTCTTCGTCGCGCCACGCGATTTTCGCGCCGAGCATCCGCGCGTCTACGAACTGCTGCGCGGCTTCTTTCAGCAAGACCCGGCCGCGCACCAGCCGGCATAGGAGGCAGCAGCTCGCGTCACCTCAAACAACCCGTCAGGCCAGTTTGAAGAGCTTGTCGAACGACAGCGCGCCGGCGCCGCGGCCGATGAGGTAGAGCAGCAATGCCGCCCAGGACAGGTGGGTGGGCCAGGCGTCGGGATAGACGAACACCTGGATCGTCACGGTCATGCCCAGCAGCGCCAAGGCGGACAGCCGCGTGAAGAGACCGAGCACGAGCAAGACGGGGAAAAGATGCTCCGCACAGGTCGTCAAGTGCGCCGCCACCTCCGGCGGAACGAGAGGCAGCTTGTATTCGCTTCGGAAAAGTTCGTAGGTACCGTCGGTGATGTGCAGAACGCCATCAACCTTGGTGCGCCCGGAAAGAAAGAAGATGGCGGCGATCGAGATGCGGCTGGCAAGCGCCAGGACATCGTGGCCGATGCATCGCGACAGGCTGCTGGCAACGGCGTTCCAGCGGGCCCGGAGGCTGTTTTCATTCATGGCGGTCGTCAACAGGGTGGCGGAGCGGTTCATGCAGTTCTCTCTTCGTTCGAGGCAGGACAGATCAACGCACCGGCAGACAACAAGCGCGAAAGCAGGACGGCAATGTCGACGTCGGGGTGCACACCCAACGCAGCGCCTGCAGCCTCAGCAAGCGAGTCGCCTTCAGCACAGGCGTCGAGAAACGCAACTCCGGAAGCGTCGAGGGCCTGCCACGCCACGGCATCGACCGACCGGGTCAGCAAAGCGCCTTCACCCTGCCAGACGATGTCGTCCGTGGTCTCGATGCCGAGCCGGTTTGCTGCCCAGATCGAGTAGACCGGCAGCTCGTCGAACAGGCACCAGCGCGCGGCCGGATGAGGCAGCAGGAACAGGACACCGAGTCTCTCCGGCGACAGACCTGCCAACCATCTGCTGTCGACCACCGGTGCGTCCTCGGCGGTATGCGCTTCGATCCAGAACCGGTCCAGCCGGGCAACACCCGCCAGGTACCGAAGATCGTGCGCTGGCTCGAAGTCGGCAAGAAAGTGGGCAAACGTCTCGCCGTACATCAACAGTCGTCCGTCGCATGGCGGTTGCGCCCGGACGTAGATCGCCGCGGCGGCGCGAAACCAGTCGACGCCGACGAGCCGGACAACACTTGGAAAGTTGGCCTGCAGCGCATCGACGCAACCACTCATCACCGTGTTGCGGTACACCGCGAACGCAGGCTGCGTCGCCCATTGCGACGCGGCATCCTGGTCGAACAGTGACTTGACAAAGCTGGCCTGGAAGCCGGCGAACGAGCCGCTCATGATGGCAGCCCGGTCAGTTGGGCGATGCGACGCAATTCGGTCGATGCGATGTGGCACTCCCCGAGCAACGCATCGAAAGCGGGGACATTGCCGTCGCGCTCGACCAGCGTCGGTCGGGCACCGATGCGCTCGACGAGGTGTCGATACAGACCCCACACCTGCGGTGCAATCGGCGCATCGTGCGAGTCGATCAGCAGTGTGTCGCCCAGCGCGGGATCCACGGTGTGACCGGCGAGATGAATCTCCATGACCTGTTCACCAGGAAAGCGATCCAGGTAGTCGAAGGCATCGAAGCCGAGGTTGCGCGAGGAGACGTACACGTTGTTCACGTCGAGCAGCAGGCCGCATCCGGTGCGCCGAACCAGTTCCTTCAGGAACTCGATCTCATCCCATTCGTGACCATCGATGCGCAAGTAGTGCGATGGGTTTTCGATCGCAACGCATCGGCCCAGTGTCGATTGCAGCTGGTCGATGTTCGACACGATGCGCCGCAACGCATCGTTGCTGCGGGGGAACGGCAGCAGGTCGGGGACGTTCATCCCGTTCCACGCCGACCAGGCCAGATGCTCCGACACCAGAGCCGGTTCGACCCGCCGAACGAGCGCGTTGAGGCGTTCGAGGTGTTCGCGGGCCAGCGGCGCATCACCCGCGAGCGAGAGCGACACCCCATGCAACGACAGTGGGTGCAGCGCCCGAATGGCTTCAAGCAGGCGCAAGCGCGGACCACCGGGCACGAGGTAGTTCTCGGCATGGACCTCGAACCACATGCCTTCCGACCTGCAGGCCAACGCCGCTTCGTGGTGTTCGGGCTTCAGCCCAAGCCCGGAAAGCATGTGGGGGGTCATTGCCGTACGCGTCGAATCAGGACTTCATTTCCGTCATCGAACCCGTGCCCTTCGGCGTCTTGATCGTCACGCAGGTTCCGGCGGGCACGGCCTTGAACGCGTTGCCCTGATAGTCGACCTTGGAGGTGCCGGCGCACGTGGTGCCCGCACCCGCCTTACAGTCGTTCTTGCCGGCCATGGCGACGCCGTAGCATTTCTCCATCCCGCCATCTTGTCGGCCATGGGCTTGGTGTCCTGCGCCATGGCGGCGCCTGCAGCGAGGGCGGTGAGCGTGAATGCGGTGATGGCGATGGAACGGTTCATGATGAGCTGACTCCGGTGGTTGAGTGAAGAACCTGCCAAATGGCGCGGTCGAAGGTAATTCGCACACCGCAGCCCGCCGGTTACAGCACACCGCACAATTCGCAAACTTTTTTGGTCGGCTGTAACCGACCTGCCCGATGACGCGAACTACAGAAGCAGCTTCATCCCATCCAGACGACATCGAGGC
>JANXVK010000285.1 GCA_025351675.1 Rhizobacter sp. | reverse complement strand
CCGACGCAGCGAACCCTTGACGGGACGCGGCAAGCCAACACGCTGACGCGAGCGGGGCTGGCGACGACTTCAGCCGGCAGCCCCCGAGCCCGTCCGGCGACCCGGACTTCCCCGCCCTTGGGGCGGGGCGAGGGGTGGGCTCAGCGACTGATCTCGGGGCCGCGGTCCTGCGCCTGCTGCCGCACGGGCGCATCGACCGGGGAGCGCCCGGCGCGCTGCCGTGCCATCGCCCATTCACGGAAGACTGGTGACTCACGAACGAAGCGCGTGACCGCGATCGCCAACCGGCGGTCTTCCGGCCGATCCGACGCATCGAGCGCCTGTGCAATGTGTGCCCAGGCCTCCATGGCACCGAGCCGGCTGGCGCGGTAGGGGTCGGCAGCCTTGCGCGCGTTCCCGTCCCGGAGCGGGCGCCCCTCCGCCTTGGCCTTGAGGCACCACAGCGGTTCCGCTTGGCGATTCGCGCCGCGCGTCGCCTGCCGCGTTGCCTCGGCCTCGACGCCCCGGCCGCGCAGCTTCTCGGCGAACGTCTCACGCCAGCGATGCAGGTCCGACTTGCGCGGATTGAGCCGGGCACCGAACCGGGACTCGGCGCGGACCGCGAGGTGCACATGCGGGTTGGCTTGGTGCTCGTGCAGCACCATCACGTACGAGTGGTCCTTCAGCTCGGCCTGCGCGAACTCGCGCGCCGCCTGCTGCACGATCTTCGGGTCGGTGCCTGCCGGCATCGACAGCATGATGTTGAAGGCCTCGCGCCGGTGACTGACCTCCTCGATCAGCGAGCCGCCAAATCGCCATTGTTCGATCAGATCGTGCAGCGCCTCCTTGCCGTTGTCCACCACCCCTCGGTCGTCCTCGATGTCGAGACGCCCGTTCTTGCTGATGTAGCGGAAGTGCGCCGCGATCGCCGCCATCCCGCGCCCGCCGCCCGTGACCTTGACCATCACCTGCGCTGCGCGCCGACTCACGGTCGCCACGATCCGGCCGCGGATCACCGCCGCCTTGCGCTGCGTCAACGCGTCCAGCCGCGCTGGCGGCAGCGGCTTCACGATGCGGTTGCGCGGATAGAACAACCGCTCGCCCCATTGCACGAGCACGCCGTCGATGCTCGGGCCGGATGTCATTTCGAGATCCCTTCACCGCGCCGTGCGGCCATACCCGAACCATTCAGTCGCTGCCGTGACGTCAGCCCGGCCATCAACCGCGACGCGACCTCCAGATGCAGCCGCACGTCCGCCGACAACGTCATCAGGGTGGCGCGGTACTTCTCCGCTTCATCGGACTTGACGTTGCGAATCAGTCGAATGAACCCGGTAATGTCCGCACTCATCGCCGCGACCTTCTGCGTCGAATCGGCGAGCGCTGAGACCGCGGCGCCGTGATCGATCGGCCTCGGACCCGGCGGCATTCCATCCAGGAGTCCAGCCAGGAAGGCGCCCTGCGACACGCCCGCCCTGCGAGCACAGTGGGCCAGACGAACGGCATGCAAGATGCCCACGCGCACGGTCACCTTGACTGCCCGCGCGTCAACCGGCTTGGCGCCAACACCAGGCTCCTCGGAGGCCCCCTCCGCATCGAGCATCTCGACAACCGCAGCACGAACCACCGAGGCAGTCGTCTTGCCGCAAGCGGCGGCATGGGCATGCAGCCTGAGACCGATCCCTCGGAGATCGATCGTCACCCGCTCACGCAGATGCCGAGTCATGTCGTCCATTTCGCGCACCCAACGCATCCCGAGGCCCGACCGCTTCAACCCAACCGACTTGCAAGATCCGCCACCCGGCGACGAAGTGCTGCCAAGTCGTCGGCGGCGATCTGCGCCGCGCCCGTCTTGAGCACACGCGCAATCGACGCATCGAGCCGCTCACACAGTGCTTCAGTCCGTCGGATCATTCGGGACAGTTGGTCACGCCGAGATGGCGCGGAACTCGCAGCACACCCGACGTCAACAGGGGCCGACGCGGTGTTCCGAGCCGCTGCCACGGCATCTCGCGTGATCGGCCGATCACTGGCGACCAGCTCAGCCACGCGTTCAGGTTCCTCGCTGTGGAGCTTGCTCAACTCGTGCAGGGTTCGTGGCGAGGTGCAGCGCCCGGAGGCAAGCGCCTCCTCCAACACCGGTGGCAACGACAACAGCGAGAGGTGATGCGCCAAGGTGGTCTGGTCGATCGCGAGCCGCTTGGCGATCGCCGCGTTCGACTCACCGGCGTCGATGCGCCCGCGAATGAACCGCGCCATGTCGAGCGGCGACAGCGCGTGACGCTTCAGGTTCTCTGCCACCTGGTCGTACGCATCTCGCTGTCGCCAGGATATCGTGACCGGAACTTCCGTGAGCCCGGCCAGCCGGGCCGCACGAAACCGCTTCGCTCCGAAGCGGATGAGACATCGGCCATCCAGATCGAGCGTCTCGACCACGATCGGCTGGAGGATGCCCCGCTCGGTGATGTCGGCCGCCAGCTCCTCCAGCTCATGTGCCGGAAACTCCGTGCGCGGGTTGTCGCGGTCCTCATCCAGGCGATCGATCGCCACCATCAGCGGAGCACCCGTCGCGATCGGCTGCCCTTTGAAGAGATCAGGTTGGTCGAGATCGAGCCTGAGGGTTGAACCCACTGGTTGCGATGTCGTCTTCTGCCAAGGCGCACGCATGATCGAGACTGCCCGACGTGATCAGTGGGTCGTGACGGGCCGCGCTTCGCCCCAAGCCTCGACGTCTGTGCGTCGCCATGCGACAGCCCGTGGCCCGAGTCGGACCGGGCGCGGGAACTGTTCGTCAGCGATCAATCGGTAGAGCGTGGAGCGGCTGAGGCCGGTGACGCGAATGACCGCCTGTAGTCGCAGGAACACCACTGCAATCTCGCCCACGGCCGGCGAATGACGAGCGGGATCGATCGCAGCGCGCGTGTCTGGTGCTTGAGCCATGGGACCTCCGTGTTGCCAGCTTCATGCTGCACCCGGGCGGGGTCGTTTCGCGCGATGACTTCGGAGCCCGAAATCATCGATTGAAACAACGCGGGAGTACTTGCGCTCACGGGTGCTCCGCCAAATCTAGAACCGGAAATGGGGGAATCGCGCGACGGATTTCAGCGATTTTTCAGTACGCGGATGAAACTGCGTGACCGAGATGGCCCGCTTGATAGGCCCGTTGCCACCAGGAACGCCCCGCTTCTCTGGCCGCACGCTGGCCGGCCTCCCACGCCCCCCTTCCCCGCGCAGACGCAGGAAACTCTCACGCACCGATGTTCCTCTGGGATCCAACACTTTGATATCGGCCCGCAGATGAGAGGACTTCACAGATGGCAGATTGCTGCCGGGACCGGCGAAGTGCAACCGGCCACGGGCACAACCGCACCTCCCCGAAGGAGCGCGTCATATCCAGCGATCCCGGATTCGCGGCTGAACCTCCCTACAGCAAGCTTGGCACGGCTTCGCATGGCCACAAACCGCTCGGGTTGCTCGAGAGCAGTGCAGGCTTTAGCCGCGATATCGTCGACATTGAAGAAGTTCGTCAGCAGGCCATTCTGACCGTCTTGCACGACCTCGCGCACCGGTGCGGTGTCCGAGCCGACGACCAGCGCACCGCAGGCCATCGCTTCGAGCATCGACCAGCTCAGCACGAACGGATAGGTCAGATACACGTGCGCTGCAGACACCTGAAGGACGCGCACGTAGGTGTCGTACGGGACTCGCCCGAGGAAATGCGTGCGCGCGGGGTCAAGCTTCACTTCCAGCAAAAGTCGTTCACGCCAAGAAGGCGCGTCCGCTGGTGCCGCTCCATAGCTCACGCCGTCGCCTCCGACGATCACCGCATGTGCATTGGCGTTCAGCCTTTGAATCTTTTCCAGGGCTCGCATGAACACGTGAAAGCCGCGATAGGGCTCCAGGTTGCGCGCGACATAGGTGACGACCGGGTCGCCCGCTCGGAGGATCTTGCCGCTGGGTGTTGTGACACTGGCCCGCGTATCGGGACCGAGTCGGTCCACGTCGATCCCCTCGTGCTGCACCGCGATCTTGTGATGAAACACTTCCGGATGGCGGCTGCGCTGCCATTGCGTCGGCGCCACGGCCGCGTCGCAATGTGTGAGGTTCAGCGCGTGTAAGGCGTTCCAAGTACGGATTCGAGCGTGGTCATTGAGGGTGGAGGGGAACTCGGGGTCGAACCCGACGTCTGCGCCACTGGCCGCGTAGTACCACTCGCAAAAATGAACGAGGCGTGAATCGGGATAGACGTCCTTGGCAAACAGCGTCTCGCCCCAGCCCGGGTGCGCGAGGATGACATCTGGCGTGAAACCGGCGCGCTTCATCTGCAGCATCGCCCGCGCGGTCGCTTGACCGTGCAGGACGGCTGTTTCCATCTTGCGCAGGTAGGGGTGATGCTGCTGCCCTTGCGCGGATCGGGCCAGCCGATATCGCGCGAGCGCGCCGTAGCCCGGGATTCCCGGCGCCGTGTCGCGACCCAGAGCCCTCACATCCCATCCAGGGCGCGTGGCCCAAGTGCTGACCAAACGCCCGAATTGGCCGGGGAAGTTCTGATGGACAACGAGGATGCGCATCGAGCGCCTAACGCTCCCGCGCAGCTTCGTGAAACGCCTTGTGCACCGGTGACAACAGGTACTCCATGACGCTGCGACGCCGGAGAAGCACTTCTACGCTGGTCTGCATACCGGCACTCAACGGGAGTTGCTCACCGTTCTGCCCGATCTGCATCGTATGCAGGGCCACGACGGCCCGATAGGCCAATGGTGCTCCGTTCGATCCCTTCGTCGCACGGTCACCCGACTCCACCGAGGTCGACGTCCCTTGCATGCTGCCGTCGGCGGCATCAACGCTGACGCGCTCGACGGTGCCTTCCACCATGCCGTACTTCTGAAACGGAAACGTCGCGAACTTCAGCTTGACGTGCTGCCCTTCGCGGACAAAGCCGATGTCCTGGTTGCTGACCCACACCTCGGCCTTCAGAGCCTCACCTTTGGGCACGACCGTCAGCAGCACTGTTCCGGGCTGCACGACGGTCCCGACCGTGTGCGTGGCAAGGTCCTTCACCACGCCATCCTGTGAGGCTCGAAGTTCCAGCAGCGCCTGACGATGTCCTTGCTTGGCGAGTTCCTGTGTGAGCTTTTCGAGTTGCCCATCGACCTCGTTGCGCTCGGTGTAAAGCTGCTTGCGATGGTCGGTCTGGATTTGCAGCATGCGCTTCTCCGATTGAGCGATCGACGCTCTCGCCGACTCGATCACGTGCCCCTGCGTATTTAGCTCCTGCTCCTTCTCGAGACGTTCGCGTCGCTTGTCAGACGCCATCAGCGTGCCCGCAAAGCCGTCCTTCACCAGCTTTTCGAACGCTCGATCCTGGTCTCGGTAGTGGGGCAACACGTCGGTCAGCTTTGCTTGCACCTGAACAGCAGCGGACATCTCGCCTCGGGCCCGTTGCAGCGTGGCCCTCTCGGATGCCAATGCGGCCTCCAGCGCGGCTCGGTTGGCGTGGAACTGGGCGCTGATCTCGTCGAACAGCGCGGCCGGCGCGCCGGGCAGCGGCTGCAGTTCGCGCTGGGCCAGTTCCGCATCGATCCTGCGCAGCATCATTGCCTTGCGCAACCGATCCTGTTCCAAGGTCTTGCCATCTGCCTCCGACACGGCCGAATCCATGCGCATGAGAACCTGTCCCGCGCCGACCGCCTCTCCTTCCTTGACAAGGATCTCGCGAACGATCCCGGCGTCGGCGGGCTGGACGATCTTCAGAAAGCTCTGCGGCACCAGCTTGCCCTCTGCCACCGCGACCACGTCGAGTTGGCCGATCAACGCCCAAGCGAGCAAAGCCGCCAGCAACGTCAGGAGTGTGTGCAGGACGGCGCGCCCCAACGGGTCTGGCGCAGCTTCCTGCAGCCGCAGGAGCGCTGGCGCGAACTCCAATGAATTCGCGGCCGGTCGCGAGCTTTGTTCGCGGGAACGAGCGGTCACGGCTGCGGCGCCGCTCACAGCCTGTCGAACCCGTCTTGCAGCCCCGAGAACATCGGCAGCGGCGTCCTGGCGGATGCGCGGCGCGCGCCGAACTTCGACTCGGCGTTTGGCCCGTCGCCAAGGGCTCCCGACATGGCGTGCGGTGACCACAACTGGGGACCGAGATCCGAAGCCGCAACATCGCCGAACGTGCTGACATGTTGATCGAGCAGGAATCGCAACCGCTGCCAGCGGCTTGTATACGACAGGTCGATGCCAGCGCCGCTTCTCGCGCCCTCGGAGGCGGCGCTTTCTCCGCGCAGGACCTCGTCATAGTGGCTAAGTCGGATCGATGGCGACGTATCCTTCGCCCGGTTCCATTGGTCCAGAACGCGATCGATGCGCTCGCTCAACGCATCGTTCGAGCTCTTCGCGCCGGGCTCGCTCCAAGAGATGTCCGGGCGTCCCCAAGTGCTCGCGCCCGCGCCGTTTGCAGCAGTGCCCGCGTCCATGCCCAAGGACCCCTGCCCGGCACTCACGCCATGCCCTGATGACGATGAAGCGCTCGTTGCGGAACTTCCACGGGTGATGCCGCCGGCCGGCGCATTCGCCGCGCCGTCAGCGCCTACATCAACGGACGGCCGCGGCGTGCCATCTTCGGCCATGCCGGCCCAAGCCGCGGCATCGTCCGCTGGCATCGCCATCGAGGGGTCCAACCGATGTTCCGTAAGCAAACTGTTCGTTGCTCCGCCAGCCGGATCGGCAACCCACAACTGCGCGGTGTCGGCGCTCGAAGCGAAGAGCGTCTCCACGGAACCCGCCATCAGATCGTCCACCGAGCCGGCCAGTTCGCTCGATCCTTCGGAAGCCGACACGAGGGCGGCTGGCGCCAGCGCCGACGTACCGCCGATGACAGGAATCTGGCCATCGATCCCGTAACCGAGAACGACATCGCCGCCGATCGCCGTCGTGTCGCTTCCAGACATGTGGAACTCGCTCAACGCGCCGGACAGCGCCCAGCTCGTGATCAAGGGGTCGACCGCCCGAACCTGGTCGAAGCGTCCCACCAGTCCCGCGAAGTCGAACTCTTCGATCTTGTTGTCCCGCAAGGGGTCCGAGCCGCCGGGGCTGAAATCGCTCATCGCTTGGGCAATCACCTGCAGGTTGGTCACGCTGCGTTGGCCGGCGTTGGCGTACCAATCCTTCAACACGATCTGCTCGCCAGCACTGAGGCCGAACAGCAGATCGTTGCCCGCCTTGCCGAATGTCATGTCGGCGTAGCCAATGCCTCCGCCGATCGCCAGCGTATCGAGCCCGCCGCCCGCACTGGCGAGCGTGTCCGCGCCGTCTCCGCGGTTGAACGCAAACACGTCTGCGCCGGTGCCCCCCTGTAGTACATCGTTGCCTGCGCCGCCGATCAGGACGTTGTCGCCAACGCTGTCCGCCAGCGTGTCAGCGCCGCCCGCGCCGATCACCGTGTCGTTGCCGCTGCCGGCACTCAACTTGTTGTTGCCCGCGTTGCCCAGCAACGTGTTGTCGAGCACGTTGTCGGTGCCGTTGATCGCCCCGTTGCCGGTCAGCTCGAGGTTCTCGACGTTGACGCTCAGCGCGGAAGTGACCGAACTGCGGACCGTGTCGATGCCTTCGCCCGCGTACTCGCCGACCCAGTCGCCGACGTCATCGACGATGTAGGTGTCGTCACCGGCTCCAGCGAGCATCGTGTCGGCTGATGCTCCGCCATCGAGCACATTGGCCGAAGCGTTTCCGATGAGGATGTTAGCGTTGACATTGCCCGCGCCATCGACCGAACTCGAGCCGGTCAGCGTCAGGTTCTCCAGACTGCTGCCCAGCGCAAAGCTGACCGAGCTCCGCACGGTGTCATAGCCGCCCGTGTCCTGAACAACATCGCCAAGATCGTCGACGACATAGATGTCGTTGCCACCGCCGGCGCTGAGCAAGTCCGCGCCGGCGCCGCCGTCGACGTAGTTGTTGCCGCTGCTCGCCGACAGCGTGTTTGATGCACCGTTGCCGGTGAGCGTGTTGTCGGAGGCGTTTCCCACGCCGTTGATGGCGTCGCTACCGGTCAGCGTCAGATTCTCGACATCGGCCGCCAGCGTGAAGCTCACCGAACTGAAGACAGAATCGCTGCCTTCGTTGGCGTTCTCGGTGACGCTGTCGCCGAGATTGTCGACGACGTAGGCGTCGTTCCCGCGGCCGCCGCTCATGGTGTCGGCGCCTGCGCCACCATCCAAGACGCTATCGCCGACACCGCCGATCAAAATGTTGTTTCCGCCGTTACCGGTGCCATGGACAGCGGCGATTCCGAGCAGCGTCAGGTTCTCCACATTTGCGCCGAGAACATAGTCGATCGCGCTTTGAATCGTGTCGGTGCCTTCGCCTGCGACCTCGACTACCAGATCGTCGAGGCTGTCGACCGAGTAGGTGTCGTTGCCGACCCCGCCGATCATCGTGTCGGCGCCCATGCGGCCGTCCAGGCTGTCGTCGCCGCCGAGGCCGATCAGGGCGTTGTCCGCCGTGGTGCCGGCGATGGCGTTGTTGAGCTCGTTGCCCGTCGCGGTAACCGCCTGCACGCTGTTCAGCGACAGGTTCTCGAGATTGGCACCCAGCGTGTAGTCGACGAAACTCTGGACGGTATCGACGCCTTCGTTAGCGTTCTCGATGACCACATCGCCGACGTTCTCTACCCAGTAGGTGTCGTTTCCGGCGCCGCCTGTCATGTGGTCTGCGCCGAGCTGCCCGTCCAGCGTGTTGTTCGCGACGTTGCCGGTCAAGACGTTGTCGAGGCTGTTGCCGGTCGCATCGATTGCGGCAGTTCCCGCAAGGGTTGCGTTCTCGACGTTTTCGGTCAGCGCGTACGTGACCGACACCATCACCGTATCGGTGCCCTCGTTGATCGCCTCCACAACCGCGTCGCCCGCAGCAATCACATAGGTATCGTTGCCGGCACCGCCGGTCAGGACGTTGGCGTAGGTGTTCCCCGTCAAGACGTTGTCGAGGATGTTGCCGGTGCCGTTGATGGCGCTTGACAAATCGATCAGCGTAAGGTTCTCGACGTCAGCGCCGAGCGTATAGGTCACGTGGCTTCGCACTGTGTCGATGCCATGGCTTGCAAGCTCGACCACGGTGTCGCTGCCCGTGCTGACAACGTACGTGTCATTTCCTGCGCCACCGGTCAACACGTTGGCCGCGGAGTTGCCGGTCAACACGTTGTCGAGGCTGTTGCCCGTTCCGTCGATCGCCTCGTAACCCGTGAGCACCAGGTTGTCGACATTCGCTCCCAGTGTGTAGGTCGAGTCGATCCGAACGGTGTCGATGCCTTCGTTAACGCCCTCGGAGACGACGTCACCGGTGCCGATCACGTAGATGTCGTCGCCACTACCTCCGGCCAACGTGTTGATCGCGCTGTTGCCGGTCAACGTGTTGTTCAAAGCGTTGCCAAAGCCATTTATCGCTGCTGCGCCTGTCAAGGCAAGGTTCTCGACATTGGCGGCAAGCGTGAAGCTCACGCTGCTTTGCACCGTGTCGAGGCCTTCGCTCGCGCTCTCGTTGACCACATCACCGACGTTGTCGACCAAGTAGGTGTCGTCGGCTTTGCCGCCGATCATCGTGTCAGCGCCCGAGGCGCCGTCGAGCAGGTTGCCGTAGATGTTGCCGGTGATCGTGTTCGCCAGCGAGTTTCCGGTACCTGCGTTGGCAGACCCCGTCAGGACTAGGTTCTCAACGTTGGCAGACAGCGTGTAGCTGAATGACGACTTCACGATGTCCACCCCTTCATTGACGTTCTCGACAACCGTGTCCGCATAGTCGCTGAGGATGTACGTATCGTCACCCAGTCCGCCGGCCAAGGCGTTGGCCCCGCCGTTGCCGGTCAGGGTGTTGGCCAG
>JANXVK010000233.1 GCA_025351675.1 Rhizobacter sp. | reverse complement strand
CGGGATCTTGTCGATGGCCGCTACCGGCTGCCTTGGGAGGATCAGGTCGTGCACACCGATGGCACATCCTGCGGTTTCCCGGTCCCGACGCGCCTGCATAACGCCGGCAACATCTGACCAACGCCAACCGGAAATGACGTCGCGGGTCAGATCGCGAGCGCCTCGACACCAGAAACTCGGACGCTCCCGTCTCTGCCGACACCAGCCCATCCCGACAGGCCGGTCTCTGGCATCGACTCTTCAAATCGGCCGAGCGGCCGATCTTCTGCTGATCGCAATCAGCCGAGCGATCAGCTCTCGATCACGCACCCATCGAGAGAATCTCGTTCGCGTTGACGATTGCCGCAGCGATATCTTCTGTGGTGACGCGTTTGCTCATCGCCTGATCGCGGATCAAGTCATAGGCCTGTAACTCACTCACATTGCGTGTGCGCATCAGGATGCTCTTTGCCTCGGCGATGAACCGCGCACCGTTCAGCTTGGCTTCCAGCTTGCGTATGCGTCGAGCTTGGCCCTGGATTTCACCGCTCACCGTGCGCGCGATCACGAGCGCTGAGAGCAGACCGAACGATCGAACGGGCGCCGGCAGTACGGCTTTCGCACCCAAGCGAAGCACGGTGTCGATGATCGTCGGGTTCTCGTAGGTCACCACTGCAATGCAGGTCGGCGGGTTCTCGGCATTTATCCAGTCGAAGTCGAGCTGCGAAATTTCAGGCTGTACCGCGAAGAACACCACGTCGATGCCATCCGGAAGCGTCGGAACCGGTGGCCAGAAGGCCTGCACCTGACAGCCAATGCGCTGCAGCTGCTGCGTCAGCTGGCGTCCGTCGGCATCGTCGGGGTGCAGCACCGCGACGCGCAGCATGCGCAACTCTTTGAGTTGCGCAGGAGTTACTCGGGCGGCGCGATTTCGGATTGGCGCGTTCACTGCGTTCTTTCGCGACTCATGACTGCTCGTGAAGCTTGGCGGTCCAGTCGCCCAGCGAATGGGTGACCAAATAGGGGTCTGGGTACACCGGTCGCCGCGCCTCGCGCACGATCGTGAACTGGCCGGTGGCTTCTGCCCGGCCAATGCGCGGGTACAGGCAGGTGTGGTGGTTCGACGGATCGATGCGCACGCGCCCCTGCGGCGCTTCGAACTCGCTGCCCAGCAGGTGAGGCATGATCTGCGCGATCTCGTCGCTGCCGGATTCCCGCATCGCGTTCGCGAACATGTGCATCTGGAAGTAGGCGGATTCCCAGCACAAATTCGGCACGCACTCGCTGCCGAAGCGCCGACGGAGCCGTGCGAGGCAGCCCCGGTTGCTTTCGGAATCGATGGACTGGAAATAGGGTGCCGAGGTGTAGTGACCGGCAGCCACGTCCCATCCCATTTGCGAGATCTCGGCCTCTGAGGTCGTGAGGCTGGCGATCGGCATCGTCTTCGGGTCGAAGCCGGCCTCTGCATAGGCGCGGTACAGGCTGGCGGTCGAATCGCCGACGACGGTGGAGAAGATGAAGTCGGGCCGCTGCAAGCGGATGTCCTGCATGATCGCGGCAAAGTCGGCCATGCCAGCGTCAAGCGCCAGGTATCGCTCTGCGAGCTTCTTGCTGTCGGGCCGCTGCGAGACCAGGTCGGCCATGATGCGGTTCGATTCGTACGGGTAGATGTAGTCCGAACCGATCAGATAGACGCGCCCGCCAAAGTTTGCGGTCATGAACTCGGCAAGCTGCACGCTGTTCTGGTTGGGCGCGGCGCCGGTGTAGATGATGTTGTTCGAGAACTCAAAGCCTTCGTACAGCGTCGGGTAGAACAGCAACTTGTTCCACTTCTCAATGACCGGCAGCACGGCTTTGCGTGAACTCGACATGTAGCAGCCGAAAATCACGTTGACCTTTTCCTTCGTGATCAGGTGCTCGGCCAGCAACGCATAGCGTGCCGGGGAAGATTGTGCGTCGCAGATCACCGGCACGATCTCGCGGCCTCCGACGCCGCCCGCGGCGTTGATCTCGTCGATTGCCAGCAGTGTGCCCTGCAATTGCGAGTGGCCGATCGTCGAGGTCACGCCTGTTTCGGAAAACAGCGCGCCGACGCGGATGGGGCCCTTGTCTCGTTCACTTGTGCGCACCACGTCGTCTACTCCTTGATGTCAACGCCGGCGAGCCATCGCTGCCGATGCAACATTGTCGCCGGTGAGTCTTGACGAGTCACTCATGCCAGCGTCACGCGGGCCTGCACGTGCCGCAGGTGGGCTGCGAGCGCGGCCGGGTTGGTGACGATGCGGAAGCTCCGCCAGCCAAAAATGCGCCGGGCATCGCGCTCGCCAGCCGGGTCCAGTGTCAGGCAGTGAACCTGCACGCCGCGACGCCTCACCTCCTGCACCGCCGCGCGGGCGTCCTCGACGAGGTAGCGAGGATCGAAGACATCGATGTCGGAAGGAGCGCCGTCGGTAACGACGAGCACGGTTCGCTGGGTCGTGGGTTCGTCGACCAGCAAGTCGCAAGCATGTTGAAGCGCCGCGCCGATGCGAGTCGAGTAATGGGCGCGCGCCGCACTCACACGTCCCACTGCGCGGGCGTCGAAGGGGTCACCGAAATCGAGCAGGCGCTGGTAACCGACGTGCTCCCGCGTGTTCGAGTTGAAGCCATGAACCGCCACCCGCGCGGACGGGCCGCGCACGGTCTGCGCGAGGCGCAGGGCGGCCTCCTGTTCGAGCTCGAGTACCGGGAGGCCGCTACCCGCCACAGGATCGTTGACGGATTCCGAGAGGTCGAGCAACACCAGCAGGCTGGTGTGCGGCGCTTCACGACCCGGCCGCTTGAAGAAGCGCGCATCGGGTGCCAGACCGAGGCGGCGATCCACCATGACCTCGATGGACGCGTCGAGATCGATCTCGTCACCTTCGAACTGGCGTCGCAGCCGACGCGCACGGTTAAGTCGCGCCGACGTCGCCCGCGGCAACTGGGGCGGCAGCGCTACCGCGCTCGTCGTGGCACGCGGTGGCGCGAAGGGCACGGTCTCGACCACGGTGCACCAGTCACGGCGATGGCGCTCGATGCGATAGTCCCATTCGGGCACGAGGTAGCGCCCCAGCTCGACTTCCTCGGGTTGCGGCGCGCCATCAGCGTTGGCTTGTGCCTCGCGCAATTTCGGCGCGGCGAGTTGCGGCATCGCATCCAGCGCCTGCTCATCGGGGGGGGGCAGGTCGGGGCGCTCCGCGTGTGTCCACAGATAGGAGTTGTCGTCGCGGTACGCCGGCTCGACACGGTATTGCTGCGGCTCGAAGCGGACGCGAATCTGGCCGAGGTCATTCGCGAGCACCGAGCCGATGCGACGAAAGGCGTCCCGATCGAGCAGGTCGATGGCAGCTTGCCGCTCGAACAACTCGCGGCCCTTTTCTTCCCAGTGGTTGCCCTCGCGCTGCTGCGGATCGAACAGCACACGGCCGAGCCGCGCGACGAACGCGCCGAAACTCAGGTCACCATCCGCGAGCGAGCCGGCATGGAATGGCCCCCACCATCGACGCAGACCGGGCATCTCGGCCATCGCGAGCCGCTCGACGCGCACATCCTCGAGCGCGGAGACGATGGCCACTGTCATCGGTCGCAAGCCCACGGTCGCTTGATGAGGTGTGGAGTACCGCAAGTGCGCCGCGGCATGCGCCACCGCGGCCCGGGCACCTTGCGGTGCGTCGTTGCCCAACATCGCCGCAGGCAGCAGCAGATGGGCATCCGTCAGAACAGGCCGCGGCGCGTGCGCGCCCGCCGACAACGATTGAACCCGCAGGCCGCGCCCGGCGAAGCCCGACAGCAGCAGGGCGATCCAGGGCGGTGCGCCTGTCGCAGCGGGTGGGTTCATGCAAACGCAGCATCGACGAAGCCGCGCAGCGCCGCGGCCATGTCAGGGTCGTCGGTCAGCGCGCGCGTCATCGTCATGTCACAGCTGTCGCGGGGCGCCACGCCGTCGCGAATCAGCACGCCGGCGTAGATCAGCATGCGTGTCGAGATGCCCTCGTCCAAGCCGTGGTGCTTCAGCGCACGCGAACGCTGCGCGATGCCGACCAGCGTTTGCGCCAGTGCGGTCTCGATCTGCGCTTCGTGCGCGACGATCTCGGCTTCGACGACGGCCTGAGGGTAGTCGAACTCCAGCGCGGCGAAGCGCTGCCGCGTCGACGGTTTCATGTCCTTCGCACTGCTCTGATAGCCGGGGTTGTACGAGACGACGAGCTGGAAGTCGGGGTGCGCGTGGACGATCTCGCCCTTCTTGTCGAGCGGCAAAATGCGGCGCGCGTCGGTCAGCGGGTGAATGACCACTGTCGTGTCCTGCCGCGCTTCGACCACTTCGTCGAGATAACAGATGCCGCCGTGGCGCACCGCCAGCGTCAGCGGGCCGTCGTGCCAAGCCGTGCCGTTGGCATCCAGCAAGTAACGGCCAACCAGATCGGAGGCCGTCATGTCCTCGTTGCAGGCCAGCGTGACCAGCGGCCGGCCAAGCCGCCACGCCATTGCTTCGACGAAGCGCGTCTTGCCGCAGCCCGTCGGCCCCTTCAGGATCAACGGCATGCGGTGTGCATAAGCGTGCTCGTACAGGGCAATTTCGCCGCCGGTCGGCCGGTAGTATGGTTCGGCGGCGAGGCGATAGGCAGAAAGTGGGTCTGACGAGGCCGGTGGTTTCATCGCGTGATTTCTTTTGTCAGGCGGAGTGGTGCCCGCGTCCCGAGGGACTTGGGTCAACAGAGTTCATTCACTTGCTATCGCTCGGCTTTGCGTTCACCGGACTGCCACCGCCTGGGTAGATTCACAAATCGAAACTGGGCACGGCCACGAGTGGCGCGTGCGCCCAAATCTCTAGCGATGTACCTTGGCTTCGTGCGGAATGCCCTCGATCGGACACTCTGGCGTTCCCACCGTCGTGCGCGTGAACGACTCGACCATCTCGCGCGTGCCCTCGGGGTCGTTGACCCACTGCGTGTAGAAGTTGAACGGGCAGGCGGCTACGCCCTTGTCGCCTTCGCCCGAGTTGATGATGCCGGTGTAGCCGCGATGCACCAGTTTGAACAGATGGTTCTGCGACTGCATGTTCTTGCGGGCATCGCGGATCAGGCTCTTGGAGAACTCGCCGTACTGGATTCCCATGTCTTCTTCGCCGCATTCGCCGAGCGTGCGACCGTCGAAGCCGATCAACGCCGAGTGGCCGAAGTACGAGTACACGCCGTCGAAGCCAGTGGCGTTCGCAACAGCGACATAGCAATTGTTCATGAACGCCATGGCCTTCGCGACCAGCACCTGCTGATCCTTGGCCGGGTACATGTAGCCTTGGCAGCGCACGATCAACTCGGCCCCGCGCATCGCGCAGTCGCGCCAGATCTCGGGGTAGTTGCCGTCGTCGCAGATGATCAGGCTGACCTTCAGCCCCTTCGGTCCTTCGGACACGTAGGTGCAGTCACCCGGATACCAGCCTTCGATCGGCACCCACGGCATGATCTTGCGGTACTTCTGAACGATCTCACCCTGGTCGTTCATCAGGATCAGTGTGTTGTAAGGCGCCTTGTTGGGAT
>JANXVK010000148.1 GCA_025351675.1 Rhizobacter sp. | reverse complement strand
CGGGATGCCGTGCAGCGGGCTGCGCGCCTCACCGCGTGCTCGCTCGGCATCAAGGGACCGGGCGCGGGCACGCGCGGCCTCGGGATCGGTTCGCAGGAAGGCATTCAGGCGCGGGTTCACCTCATCGACGCGCTGCAGCGTCAGGTCGAGCAGCTCCAAGCTGGAAACTTCTTTTTTCGCCAACGCGGCGCTGGCCTCGCTCAGGGTCATCTGGATCGGGGACATTCAGCGCTCCTGCCTCAGCAGCACCGCGAAGCTGTCCGGTTCGACACTGAACGGAATCTGCGCGAACGACACCGCAGTCGCCGCCAAATGCGCTGACAGTGCCGTGGCAATCAGCGATGCGGGCGCCAACGGCACCTGACCCGCGGTTTCAAACGCGGCAATGACCTGATCGGGGGTGAGATGGTTCATTTATTTTCCTTTGACTAATCTGTCCTGCGAGCCGTGGCAGCATCCGTAACCGTCAGGCCGAGTACGCGAGTTGATAAGCAGCGAGCGACGCCTCGATGGTGTTTGCCTCCAGACCTTGCACGATGAAGACCAAGCGCGAACGTCGGTCTTCGTCGGGCCAGCGATCCAGGTGTGTCGGCGGATGAACCAGTTGTTGTACGCCGTGGATTACTACCGGGGTGTCGGCGCCGGCAACGTTGAGCAAACCTTTCACGCGCAGCACCTTGTCGCCGTGGGTATGCAGCAACAACGACAGCCAGATACTGAACACCGTCCAGTCGATCGCATCGGGCAGGATCAGGGCGAAGGCGCGGATGTCACGATGGACGCTGGCGTCGGCCGCTGCAACGCGGGATGTCCGCACAGCCAGATACTGCGGGTTGTGCGCGGCCTCGAGCCAACGCACCACCTCGCGACTCTTGGTCTCGACCTCGAACACATCATCGCCAAGCAGAATCTGGGCGTCGACGCCGGCCTGAGTGGCCTGGACGACCTTCGCGATCGGATTGACCTGCCGCAGGCGCTCGAGCAGAGCCTTGACATCGTCATGTCCCGCGAGATCCAGCTTGGTCAACACCAGGCGGTCGGCCAATGCCGCCTGCTTGAGGCACTCCGGATAGCGCTCGAGGTTGTCTCGGCCATTGACCGCATCGATAGTCGTCAGGACGTTGCCGACGCGGAAGTGGTGGCGCAAGACGCGGTCATGCATGACGGTGGACAGTACCGGAACCGGATCGGCCAGTCCGGTGGTCTCGATGATCATGCGCACGAACGGCGAGATCTGACCTCGTTCGCGCTGGTCGAACAAACTGCGCATCGCAGCTGCCAGGTCGCCGCGAACCGTGCAGCAGATGCAGCCCGAACTCAGCACCGTCACGTCGCCATCGATCGCACTAACCAGATGGTGATCGATGCCGATCGCACCGAACTCGTTGATCAGCACCGCGCAGTTGGCGAAGGCCGGATCCGACAAAAGGCGGTTCAGCAAGGTCGTCTTGCCCGACCCGAGGAAGCCGGTCAGCACATTGACGGGAATGAGCTCGCTCACGACCGCGCTTAACCCACGGACTGCACGACCGGCAGCGGGTCCAGCGGATCGACGACGGTCCCGGTCATCTCCCGCACGCATTGCCAGACGTGGGCAATGCTGTCGGCGATCTGCTGCTTGCCGGTCGCGCCGCAGAGCAGGAACGACTGACCATGGAAGTCGCTGACCTGCACACGGCAGGGTCGCAGCACCTGGTTTAGCACGCGAATGCGGTGGGCGCGGTCGGCGCGGCGCGTGCGCGGCGCTCCGCCGTGTTGGGGCCGGACCGCGCCGCTCCAGTCATCCTCGCCACCCAGCAGACCGCACACACCGCACATGGCGTCTTTGCCTGCTGCTCAGCTCTTGACGCGCGGCGAACGGGCCGCAAAATCCGAAGCCATCTCGTCCATCGTGACGAAGCGAACTCCAGGATGCGATGCCATGTAGGCGTGCAGGCGCTCGAGCATCAACAGGACCTGCGGACGCCCCGACACGTCGGGATGGATGGTGATCGGAAACACCGCATAGTCGCACTCGCGGTAGACCCAGTCGAACTGGTCGCGCCACATCTGCTCGATGTCGCGCGGGTTCACGAAGCCGTGGCTGTTCGGCGACTTCTTGATGAACATCATCGGGGGCAGGTCGTCCAGGTACCAGCTCGCCGGAATTTCGATCAGGTCGGTCTCCTGGCCGCGCACCAGCGGTTTCATCCAGGTGTCCGGGTGCTGCGAGTAGTCGATCTTGGTCCAGCTGTCGCCGACCCGCACGTAATAAGGATGGAAGTCGTTGTGCATCAAGGAGTGGTCGTACTTGATGCCCTTCTTCAGCAACAGCTCGTTGGTGACATTGGAGAATTCCCACCAGGGCGCGACATAGCCGGTCGGGCGCTTGCCGCTGAGTTGCTCGACCAGTTCGATGCACTTGTCGAGCACCGCCTCTTCCTGTGCCGGCGTCATCGAGATCGGGTTCTCGTGCGAATAGCCGTGGATGCCGATCTCGTGACCGGCCTCGGCCACCGCCTTCATCTGCTGCGGAAAGGTCTCGATCGAATGCCCGGGAATGAACCAGGTGGTCTTGATGCCGAGCCGATCAAACAGCGTAAGAAGGCGCAGCGAGCCGATCTCGCCCGCAAACATGCCCCGCGAAATATCATCCGGCGAATCCTCGCCACCGTAGGAGCCGAGCCAGCCGGCTACCGCATCGACGTCCACGCCGAAGCCACAGAGTATTTCCTTGGTCATGAGGTCAGATTCCTGAGGTGGATGGAAGGTTCGAGGCGATCAGCGGATCGCTGCGTCGGGAAGCATGACGGTGATCCGCATGGTCGGGTCGAGATCGACGACATCGCAGTTTTCGCCCTCGCCTTTGCGGTCCACCACCAAAAAGTCGCCGGTCTGGTGGAGTGCGAGCAAGGGGTGGTGCCACACGCCTCGGCGATAGTTCACGCCCTGGCCCGAGCCGGCGAGGAACGCCCGGATGCGGGTCACATCGAAAGGACCTGCTGGCGCGACGACGATCAGACAGGCCGCACCGTTCATGGGGAT
>JANXVK010000100.1 GCA_025351675.1 Rhizobacter sp. | reverse complement strand
CCCTCGCGCACCAGCGGTGGCAGGCCCGAGAGCATCTGCAGGTCCTGTGTGACGCGGATGCTGGCGCTGCCGGTGCCGAACTGCGCGGTACCGGCATCGGCGATCGCGACGAGCTTGAAGCTGGTGAGCGAATCGTTCAGCGGCACCTCGATCGTCGCCTCGCCGTTCGCGTCGAGCACCACGTTCGCCTTCCACAGCAGCAGCGTGTCGAACAACTCGCGCGTGGCGCCGCGCCCGCCACCGCCGCCGGCCGCGACCGCCTTGCGGCCGTAGTGGCGACGGCCGATGATCTCGCTCTGCGCGGTGCTGGTCTCGACGCCCCACGCGCGCGGCTGGATCATCGCGTTCAGCAGGTCCCACGAGTCGTTGTTGCGCAGCGCGAGCAGGCCTTCGTCGACCGCCGCGAACGCCACTTCAGCGCCGGCGAGCGGCTTGCCGTCGAACGCGACCTTGACCTTCGCGATCGCCTTGCCGCGCACCGTGTAAACGGCACCCCCAGCGCCGCGACCCGGCGGTTCCTCGCGCGACTTGTCGGTCGTCACCGTCACCTGCAACTCGTGCGCCTTGATGCCGATCTGCAACGCGGCGACACCCAACTTGAACGCCGGCTTCGACAGATCGACCATCGCGGTCGGCGCCTGGTACTCGCGGCCTTCGTACCAAAACGAGCGCACCCAGTTCATCGGCTCCTTCCAGCCCCAGGTGAAGAACGAATACCACGGCACGTCGCGGATCCGGCCGCGCAGCGCGAGCACGCTGACGTACACGTTCGGGCCCCAGCCCGGCTCGATCTTCAGCGCGATGGTCGGGTCGTCGCCGCGCAAGGTGACGACCCGCGTCTCCATCACGCCCTCACGCTCGACCGCGACCAGCGCGGTCGCTTCGCGGAACGGCATGCGCACCTGCAGCGTCGCGGTCTCGCCGGGTTCGTAGCGCTTCTTCTCGGGCAGCACGTCGATGCGGTCGTCGTTGTCTTGCGCGAACCAGAGCTCGCCCTGCTTCGTCACCCAGACGCTGCTCGCCGCCTGCACGGGGTTACCCGCCGCATCCTTGCCGCTCGCGATCAATTCCACCTGGCCGGCGGTGTTCAGTTCGGCCTCGCACAGCAGCAGGCCGCGGTCGTCGCTCACACCGCTGCACAGTGCGCCGAGGTCTTTCACTTCGGTGCGGTTGTCCCAGGCGTAGAAGCCGCCGACCATGCGCTTGCGCGTGCTGATGGTCTGGCTCAGCCGGCCACGCACCTCGATGCGCTGGCCCTTGATCGGCCTCCCGCTGGTGTCGAGCGCGACCGCGCTGAACCTGACCTTGCCGCGGCTGCTCGCCCACGAACCGGTCTTGATGCCGAGCACGGTCGCGCTCGGCCACAGCGGGATCGTTGTCGAGGTGGTCTGCACCTCGCCGTTCGGGTCGTTGTAGCTCACCTCGGCGGTGATCTCGCTCGGCCTGGTCACCGCGGGCAAGTCTTTCAGCGTGAAGCTCGCGGCGCCGTTCTTGTCGGTGGTGAGCGCGAGCTTGTCGGCGACGAGTTGGCCGTCGCGCGCGTCGGGTGTCGTCTCGGTGTCTTCATCGCCCGTGTTGCCTTGCGCCTTGTTCGGCTCGCGCGGCGGCTCGAACGAGAATTCGTCATAGCCGTTGAAGCTCGTCGACCGGCTCTTCAGCAGCGCCGACGCGCGCGCCGGCTGCTGCGCCATCGGGCCGCCGGAGAAGTAGTTCAGCTGCACAGCAATCGGCAGGGCCGAAGGCGCAACCGCTACCGCCTTGGGCCCGCTCACGCGCGCGTCAACGAGCGGCAGGCGGAACTCCTCGACCCGAAAGTTGCCACTGGTCCACTCGCGCCGCCGCCTCTCGCCGCCCTTGTCGACGCCCTTTTCACTGCCGCTCTCGCGTTCGAGCACAACGTTGTAGACGCCGAGCTTCGCCGCCGGCGGGATCGCCCAGCTCGCGACCGCGTTGCGCACACCGTTCCATTTGAGCGGCTGCACGAACTCCTGCCCGCTGCCCTGGTGGACGATCTTCATGCGCGTCGGCAAGTCGTCGGGCTTCGCGTTCGCCAGACCGGTCGAGGTCTCGAAGCGCACGAAGTGCTTCATCGAGACCGTTTCGCCGGCACGGAACAGCGTGCGGTCGAACACCGTCGCGGCGCGCACGTCGGGCTCGGCGCCGCGCCCGGTCGGCACGTTGAAGCGCCACGACTCGATGCCTTTTTGCCAGCTGCTGAACACGAACGCGGTGTCGACGACGCCTTTCGCATCGGCGCGGTTGTCGACCTTGCGGGCCGTCACGAACAGGCCCGACTCCCCCGGGCAACGCTCGAACCCGGAGTCGATCGCCTGCGCGACCTTCGCGAGGCCGTTCGCGTCGGTCTTGCCCGACCAGAGCTTCTTTCCGGTGCAATCGTTGACCGCAATCTCGGCCCCTTCGACCGGCTTGCCGCGATCGAGCGTTGTGACCCAGACGACGCTGTTCTCGCGTCCGAACTTGAAGTGCACGCCGAGGTTGGTGACGAGCACGCCGGTGCGCACGAACATCGGCGCGCGCTTGTCGAGCAGCGACTGGCCGAGCCGCGCGGATTCGATCTCGACGACGTGATAGCCAGGCTCGGCAATCGGGATACCGACGACCTCGAACGACCGCGGGTCGCCGCCATTGAGTTGCGGCAGATCGAGCCGCTTCGCGCCTGCCTCCTTGTTCAGCAGCGAGAGCTCGCGTGATGCGAAAACGCGCTCGGTCTTGCGCTTGATGGGTCTGCCTCTCTTGTCAAGTCCGGCGTCGGTGTCGTTCTCGAACGTGAACCACTGCGATTCGGGCAGGCCGATCTCTTTGGCGCTGACCTGGCGCTGGTCGTACAGCTTCAGCCTGTTGTACCAGGCGAGGATGTCGGCATCGCTCTTGAGCTGTTTCACGCGCACCTGGCCGCCGGCAGCCGCGGACCGCAGGTCGCCTTGCACGTGGCGCAAGGTCACCGGCACCAGCGGGTCGCCGAGTTCGACGACGCCGAACGGCGCGGCGGCGAACTTCGCGATCGGCGGCGCGTCGCCGGTGGCGACCTTGAGCGGAAACATCGACGCATTCGCGAGCGGGCGGTCGGCGTTGTCGCGCAAGTCGCGCGGCATCTCGATAGTGAAGCCGGCGTTCTCCGGCAGCGGCATCGGAAACTTGATCTCGCTGACCTCGACCGCCTTCTCGTCCTTGTCGAACACCGGCGCGAGCGCCGCGCCCGACGTGGGCACGAGCCGCACCTTGGCCGCCACATCGCGCGCCACCGGTGCCGAGAAACGCACGCTCATGGGCCGGACGGCCACGCATGGCGCGTTCGCGTTCTCGCGCTCGCAGCTGAACTCGGCCGTGAACGCCGGGCGCACCATGAAGCGAAAGCGCTGTTCGATCGTCGTCGTGATCTTCGGGTTCGCGACGCCGCCGATGCCCTTGCCCCACACCAACCGCACCGCGGCTGCAGGCGGCAGCGGGCGCTTGCAGGCGAGGATCAGCGGACGCTCGATCTGCGCTTTTTTGTCGATGCCGAGCGCCTTTAGCAGCGCCGCGCGCGCTTCGCCGCCGATCACGCTGACGCCGATGCGCTCGCCGATGCCTTCGACCTCGCACCAGGCGTTCGCGAGCACCGTGGCCTCGACCGCCGCGCCGTTCAGGCGCAGCAGGAAATGCTGGTCTTCGGCGATCTGGCCGCCGTCGTACGGTTGCACCGAGACGACCGCCGGGCCGCCGGTGTTGAAGCTGAATTCGGTGAGGCCGGTGAGCACGCCGACCCGCGGTTTCCATTCCGGCCGCGCCTTCAACGTGCAACGCGTGCCGGGCGGCAGCGGCTCGCGGAAGTCATAGAGCCAGACCCGGTCGTTGGCCCAGCGTCCGGCACCGGCCGGCGCCGCGCCCTGGCAGCTCAGTGCGAGCGGGTCGGGCAGCCGCAGGTCACCGAACGCGACCACGCCTTCCGAGAACTTCACCGTGATCTGGCGCACCTGCGCGACCTCGTCCCGCGGGCTGACGCCGACGATCGTGGCGGCCTGCGCCACGCCGGCGATGAAAGACAAGCCCGCCGCTGCTGCGGCCCCGACGATTGATCGCAGCATCTTCTCGACTCCCGGATTCGCGCACTGCACGACCTGCCGCGAAGTCTAAGAGCAGTCCAGCGCGCGAACCGCTACTTCAGCGACTTCTCGTCGGCCTTGCGCTGCTTCACCTGGGCCTCGACATCGCGCAGCCGCGCGTCGATCACCGAGACGTCGATGAAGTCGACCGCACCACCGCTGCGCGCCCGGCGCTGGCCGGCCTGCAGCCGGTCGACCGCCCCGGTCAGATCGCCGAGCGCGACGCGCGATTCGGCATCGGCGCGCAGTGCCCGCAACGGCTGGCCCAGGCGCTCCTCGACCTGGCTCAGCGCGGTCCAGGCGAGCGCGTCGCGCGGCTGCGTCGCGACCCAGGTGCGCAGCACCTCGGCTCGCTGCTTCAGCGCAGCGCTGTCGGGAGCGGCGGGCGGCGCCGCGGCGAGTGCGGCCTGCGTCGCGAGCAACAGGCTCGGGCGCGAGCCGTCGGCCTTGTACGGTTCGAGCGCGGCGGTGGCGCGGGTCACGTCGCCGCGCGCGAGCAGCGACTGCACCTGGAGCAGCACCACAGCGCGCTCGGCACGAGCGTCTCCTGAGGACCCGTCGCGCTCGGCGCGCGGGCTGCCGCGCACGAGCCCCAGCGCCACCGCGATCGACGCATCGGCGCGCGCCCAGTCGCGCAGCAGCGTCGACGCGAGGGCGCTCGAATACGCACTCAGCAACTTCTCGGGCACGCTCGCGGCGACGCGGTCGCCGTCGAGCGCCTGCCAGCGGCGCAGCGCGTCGAAGCGCGAATCCATCATCACGCGGGAACGGGCTTGCGCGGCGGTGTGTTCGAGCGTGCTGGCGGTCGGCGCACCCGGCGCCGCGCCGCCGGCACCCATGCGCGAGCGCGCCTCGCCGATGCGCTCGGTGGTCAGCGGGTGGCTGCGCAGGTAGGGGTAGCCGCCGGCATCGTTCAGGCGCGACGATTGCTCCATCTTCTCGAACATCGAGGCCATGCCGCCGGCCGAGAAACCGGCGCCGGTCATCACCTGCCAGCCGACGCGGTCGGCCTCGCGCTACATGGCGCGCGAGAAATTGAGCTGGCCCTGCACCGCCAGCGCCTGCGCGCCGATCACTGCCGCCTGCGCCGCGTCGCCGCTGCTGTTGCCGGCCCGGCTCGCGACCACCAGCCCGGCGAGCATGCCCGCCAGGCTCAGCAGCGACTGGCGCTTGGCATTGCCGATGCTGCGCGCGATGTGGCGCTGCGTGACGTGCGACATCTCGTGCGCGAGCACCGAGGCGAGCTCGTCGCGTGTGACCGTCATCGCGATCAGCCCGAGGTTGATGCCCACATAACCGCCCGGCAGCGCGAACGCGTTGACCTCCTTGTCGCGCACGAGAAAGGGTTCCCATGCCAAGCGCTGATCGATGTCGGTGGTGATGTTGCCGCGCGCTCGCGCCTGTGCGACCAGCGGCTGCCACAGCGACTGCAGGTACTCGAGCAGCACCGGGTCGTCGAGGTAGTCGGGGTCGGCGCGGATCTCGCGCATGATCTCGGCGCCGAGCTTGTGCTCGGTCGCGACGCTGAAATCTTCGCCCGACGGGTCGCCGAGCGCGGGCAGCTGGTTCTGCGCCCAAGCCGGCGCCAGCGCGTTCGGCAGCAGCAGCGCGAGCGACAGCGCGAGCGCAGTGAACCGACGCAGCAATCGGGGCATATGTGTCGGAGGCGTCTTCACAAGGGTGATGAAACAGGGCGTGGCTATCATGCCGCACAAACGTTTCGAGGATGTTTCGCGCCATGAGTTCAACCCCGCCGCTGCCGCCAGCGTCACCCGCGCCATCGTTGACGCACTTCGACGCGCAGGGCCAGGCACACATGGTCGATGTCTCGGCCAAGGCCGAAACGCACCGCATCGCGCGCGCCAGCGGCACGATCCGCATGCTGCCGGCCACGCTCGCGCTGATCGCGGGCGGCAGCGCGAAAAAGGGCGACGTGATCGGCGTCGCGCGCATCGCAGCGATCCAGGCGGCCAAACGCACCGCCGAGCTGATCCCGTTGTGCCACCCGCTGCCGATCACGCGCGTGGCGGTCGAGTTCGAACTCGATGCGGCGATCAGCAGCGTGCGCTGCACCGCGCAGGTCGAGACGTTCGGGCGCACCGGCGTCGAGATGGAGGCGCTGACCGCGGTGCAAATCGGTCTGCTCACCGTCTACGACATGTGCAAGGCCGCCGACCGCGGGATGGTGATGGGCGAGATCCGCGTGCTGGAGAAGCACGGCGGCAAGTCGGGGGATTGGGTCAGCGCGACCTAGCCCGGGGGAAGCAGAGGACTGCTACCAAGGCGCGTTGTCGGTGCCCAGACCGACGTGTCGACCACGCGCGTCACCAGCGGTCCTTGCGGTCGCGAATGGCGTGCGTCTGGCACCCTTGGCAATGCGATGACATGTCTCGATGTGCTCGATTGAGGCCATCATTGAATCAAGGTCATGCCAGCCACCTTCGCGGCGCCGATGTCAAACGTCATCGTTCGATCGCAGCCCGCACTCGCGGCCGCACGCGCGATCAGGCAATCCGCGAAGTCGGCTGACGTTGCCTTGAAGACGCGCAGCGCCTTGAGCACATGGTCCGCACGGTCGATAACGACTTCCTTGGTTCGCAACAAGGCCTCGACCGCCTGCGCAAGCTGTTCGCGCGACAGCCCGTAGCAAGATGACAGCACCCACCCCAGCTCGACGACCGACACGATCGAAATGAAACCCGGCTCATCGACGGTCAGCGATTCGATGAGTCTGGTCGCCTTCGGTGACTGCTTTGCGTCATCTTGCATGACGTAGCGCACCAGCACGTTGGTGTCCAAGCCGATCATCGCGCTGACGCGCCTCGCGTTGCAATTGCCTTGTTCATTTCTTCGATCGACACACTCTTGGTCGCTTTGCCGAACATGCCCTTCAACTCTTTCACGGACCGTGTCGCCGCGAAGAACTCGAACCGCCCGGGGTCGACCTCGACAAATTCGACGCGGTCCCCGGCTTCGACTTTGAGGGCCTGACGAACGTTGGCCGGTATCGTGATCTGGCCCTTGCTGGTGACGGTCGCTGTGGTCATGATTGCAAACTCCGATGATGCCTTACGCTATTGTAAGGCAACTACCGAAAGTCCTCGTACCCGAACGCCCGCGTCGGCGCGACGCACTGGAACGGCAGCGCCTTTCCCGTCTGCGGCGGCGCCTCGCAGGGCGCGAAGAACGGCACCGACTGCTCGTTGTGAAACTCGCGCAGGCGCTGCGCGAGGAAGCGCGCGCGCTCGGTGTCGCCGGCCGCGTCGAGCGCCTTCGCCCAAGCCTGCAGCAGGCGCGAATCGAGCAGGTAGTGCGGCGCGCGCAGGAACGCCGGCATCACGTCGGCCGGACGATCGGTGGTGGTGGCGGCCGCGTAGTCGGCATGGTGGGCGAAGAACACGCTGTTGCGGCCGTCGACGATGCGCTGCGCGAGCGGCGCCGCGTTGTCGGGCGGCGCGAAGATCGCGACCACGCGCAGGTAATCGAGCACCGCGCCGACCCCGCCCAGCATCAGCACCAGCGCGGCGATCATCAGCGGGCGCTGGGCCGCATCGATGGCCGGCCGGCGGATCATTGGGGCAGCAG
>JANXVK010000614.1 GCA_025351675.1 Rhizobacter sp. | reverse complement strand
AGCGGCCGGGTCAGCAGCCGTATCAGGGGGTCGTCGCGCTGCAGGGCGATCAGCACGAGCCGCTGCAGCAGCTGAGCGAAGTGCTGGAGCACTACATGCTGCAGTCGGAGCAGCTCGACACGAAGCTGATCCTCGCGGCCGACGACACGATCGCCACGGGCCTGCTGATCCAGCGCCTGCCGGTGCAGGGCGAGGGCAACCTGCAGGGCGCGCAGCGCAACGAAGATCTGATCGGCCTCGACGAAGCCTGGAACCGGATCGCACTCCTGGCCGGCACGCTGACGCGCGAGGAGTTGCTGACACTCGATGCCGACACGATCCTGCGCCGGCTGTTCTGGGAGGAGCCGATCCGGCGCTTCCCGCCGCAGCGCGGCGACGACGGCCCGCGCTTCGTCTGCAGCTGCTCGCGCGAGCGGGTCGGCAGCATGCTGAAGAGCCTGGGGCGCGACGAGGTCGACGGCATCGTCACCGAGCAGGGCCGGGTCGAGATCGGTTGCGACTTCTGCGGCGTGAAGTACCACTTCGACCCGGTCGATGTGGGCGAGCTGTTCACGCCGCTCGGCCAGCAGGCGCCGGGCTCGGCCGCCCGGCACTGAGGCCGACGGGCGGCGGCGCGAGGCCCCGCCCGCGGTGGAGAATCGACGCTTCGCATCGCTGGATGCCTCAAGGACTGCTTCGATGCTGTACGCCGCCCTCAAAACCGCTCACCTGCTCGCCGTCATCGCGTGGGTCGGCGGCATGTTCTTCATGCTGACGTGCCTGCGCCCGTCGCTCGGTGTGCTCGACGGCCCGCTCCGACCGACGCTGATGAGCGCGGTGATGGCGCGCTTCTTCGCGATCGTGAACGTCGCGACCCTCGTCGTGCTGCTCACCGGCCTGTGGATGCTCTGGAGCGCCTGGCGCCTTGCCTCGGGGCCGGGTGCCGTCTTCAGCATGCCGCCGAGCTGGCACGTGATGATCGTGCTCGGGCTGGTGATGATGGGCGTGTTCGGCTACGTGCAGGGGCTGTTCAAGCGCCTGCGGACGGCGCTGCAGGTACAGGACGGCGCCGCAGTGGCGCCGCTGCTCGATCGCATCCGCAAGGCGGTGCTGGCCAATCTCGTGATGGGCGTGATCGTGGTCGTTGCGATGAAGCTCGGCGCAGCCGCCTGACCGTCGCTCAGCCGCTCGGCAGCAGCGGGTGACGCTCGCAGTTCGCGTCGCCGCAGCGTTCGCAGTGCCAGTGCCAGCGGGGGCTGACGTCGATGTCTTCGGCCGGCGGCGCGAGTGCACGTCGCACACACGCGAGCGCGGCTTCCACGCGCGCCGCGCCGGTCCCGAACACGACGGACCAAGGCACATCCGCGCGCTGCAACGCCGCGCGCACCTTCGCGTCGACCGGCTCGCGCACCTGCGGGCCGTCGCGCTGCAGGCCGTCGGCCTGCCAGGGCAGGTCGAGTGCGGTGAGCAGTGTGAGGTCGCAGCCGCGCGCGTGGGTGGCCTGCGCGTGCGTGTACAGGCCGGTGTCGCCGAAAACTTGGTCGCTGTAGACCGCGATCATCAACGCGGTGGTGTCGGCGATCACGAAGGGGTGAGTGAGCGCGGCGGCGTCGATCCGGCGGGTCTGCTCGTCGGCGATGGCTTGCTGCTCGTCCGCGCGCGGCGTGCGTTGCTCCCGATCACAGAACTCGCGCAAGTACTCAGGCACGACGACCGCCTCAAAGCCTTCCGCAACGAGCGCATCGCGCAACGCCAGCGCCAACATGGTCTTGCCGGTGCTCTCGGCACCGAGCAGCGCGATCACGAAGCCGCGCCCGGCATTCATTGAGGCCCCCTGCGTCGCTGCGCGCTGCTCCCCCCGAGGGGGGCGCGAGCGCGTTGGGAGCGGCCCGACGGCGCTCATCGCGGCAACATCCGCTGCCACGCGCGCCAGCCGATGAAGGACATCACGATGAACAGGCTGTAGAGCAGCGTCGTCAGCCACAGCCCCTTGCACGCGAACAGGCCGACGCTGACGATGTTGACGACGATCCACGCGATCCAGTTCTCGATGTACTTGCGGCCGAGCAGCCACTGTCCAATCACGCTGGCGGCGGTCGGGAAGGCGTCCCACCAAGGCACGTCGGTGTTCGTGAAGGTCTTCAGGAACAGACCGGTCGCGGGCCACGCGGCCGCGAGCGTGGCGAGCAGCCACCAGCGCGCGTGGGCGGGCAGCGAACGCACCTCGAGCTCCGCGCCATCGGCCTGCGTGCCGCGCAGCCATTGCCACCAGCCCCACAGCGCCACCACCGCGAAGAAAATCTGCAGGCTCGCGTCGCCATAGAGCCGGCTGTTCCAGAACAGCGCGAAGTACAGCAGCGAGCTGATGATCGCGAGCGGCCACGCGATCGGGTTGACCCGCATGTTCATCACGACCATCACGAGCGCGAGCACGAACGCGACGATCTCGAGCCAGCTCACCGGCGAGGCCCAGAGCGTGAACGCCGGGGCAAAAAATGGCTGCAGCGCCTGCAGCAACGCGTTCACCGCTTCGCTGTGGTCACTTGGACGAGGATCTCGTCGGGCTTGACCATGCCGAGCTCGAAACGCGCCTTCTCTTCGACCATCTCGAGGCCTTCTTTCAGATCACTGACCTCGGCGACGAGTTGCGCGTTGCGCGCCTTGTCGGCGGTGTTGGTCGCCTGCTGCTCGGCGAGTTTGCCGCGCAGGTCCATCATGCGCGGCACACCGCCCTTGCCGAACCAGAGTTCAACCTGGACGAGGGCGATCAGCGCGATCAGCGCGAGCGAGATGTAGCGCATGACTGAAGCCGGCGAACGGGCTTACCGCAGGTTGTAGAACGCGGCGCGCCCCGGGTAGCTGGCGACGTCGCCCAAGTCTTCCTCGATGCGCAGCAGCTGATTGTACTTGGCGATGCGGTCCGAGCGGCTCATCGAGCCGGTCTTGATCTGGCCGGCGTTGGTACCGACCGCGATGTCGGCGATGGTCGAGTCTTCGGTCTCGCCCGAGCGGTGCGAGATCACGGCGGTCCAGCCGGCGCGCTTGGCCATCTCGATCGCGGCGAAGGTTTCAGTCAGCGTGCCGATCTGGTTGATCTTGATCAGGATCGAGTTCGCGACGCGCTTCTCGATGCCTTCTTTCAAGATCTTGGTGTTGGTGACGAACAGGTCGTCACCGACGATCTGCACCTTCGAGCCGAGGCGGTCGTTCAGGTGTTTCCAGCCGTCCCAATCGCCTTCGGCCATGCCGTCTTCGATGCTGATGATCGGGTACTTGTCGCACCAGGTCGCGAGGATGTCGGTCCACTCCGGCGCGGTGAGCGTCAGGCCTTCGCCGTCGAGCACGTACTTGCCGCCCTTGTAGAACTCGCTGGCCGCGCA
>JANXVK010000482.1 GCA_025351675.1 Rhizobacter sp. | reverse complement strand
GGCCTCGCATTTCGCCGAGCAGGACGACGTGCACAACGGCTCGGTGTTCCACCCCGCGACCGTCGTGTTCCCGCCCGCGCTCGCGGTCGCGCAGGCGCTCGGCAAGTCGGGGCGAGCGTTGTTGACGGCCTGCGTCGCGGGCTACGAGGTCGGCATCCGCGTCGGCGAGTTCCTGGGCCGCTCGCACTACCGCATCTTCCACACGACCGGCACGGCGGGCACGTTCGCGGCTGCGGCGGCCGTCGGCCATCTCCTCGGCCTCGACGCGCAGCAGATGCGGCATGCGCTCGGTTCCGCCGGCACCCAGTCGGCCGGCCTGTGGGAGTTTCTGCGCGACGCGGCCGACTCGAAGCAACTGCACACCGCGCACGCGGCCGGCGCCGGCCTCACCGCCGCGTACCTCGCGAAGGACGGCTTCACCGGCGCGAAGCGCATCCTCGACGGCAAGCAGGGCCTCGCGGCCGGCATGTCGAGCGATGCCGATGCAGCCAAACTCGCCGACAGATTGGGCACACGCTGGACGCTGGCCGAAACCTCGTTCAAGTTTCACGCCGCGTGCCGCCACACCCACCCGGCCGCCGATGCCTTGCTGCAGGTGTTGACCACGCATCACTTGGCGGCGACCGACATCCGCTCGGTCACCGCGCTGGTGCATCAGGCCGCGATCGACGTGCTCGGCCCGGTCACCGACCCGCAGACCGTGCACCAAGCCAAGTTCTCGATGGGCACGGTACTCGGCCTGGTCGCGGTGTTCGGCCGCGCCGGCCTGAACGAGTTCGATGCGAGTTACCGTGATGCGGCGGTGCGTGCGCTGCACGACAAGGTCACGATGCGACTCGACGACGAGGTCAACGCCGCGTATCCGGCGCGCTGGATCGGCAAGGTCATCGTCGAAACCGGCGACGGCCGACGTGTCGAGGGCAAGGTGCTGGAGCCGAAGGGCGACCCGGGCAACACGCTGAGCCGCGCCGAGATCGAAGCGAAAGCGTTGCAGCTTGCGGCTTACCGCGACGGCGCGACGCCTGACGAGATGCGCAGCGTGATCGCGCGCGTGTGGTCGCTGGCCGACGCGATGGTGGTGACGAACTTCCTGAGCTGATCCGATGAACCACGCACCGCACCGCTCCTGGCTCTTCGTTCCGGGCAACCGGCCCGAGCGTTTCGACAAGGCCATCGCGAGCGGTGCCGACGCGGTGATCGTCGACCTCGAAGACGCGGTGCCGCCGGATCAGAAAGACGCGGCGCGCGCGAACGCCGCGGCATGGCTGTCGCCGAGCCGGCCGGTCGTGCTGCGCATCAACGCCGCCGACACGCCGTGGTTTCGGGACGATCTCGCGTTGTGCCGCCGGCCCGGAGTCGCCGCGGTGATGCTGGCGAAGGCTGAGCGCGTCGACGACCTGATAGCGATCGGGGCTCTCGCGCCGATCGTGCCGCTGATCGAATCCGCCGCCGGCTTCGACAACCTGCGCGCGCTCGCGTCGGCGCCGAACGTGCAGCGCCTCGCGTTCGGCGCGATCGACTTCCAGCTCGACCTGGCCATGCGCGCCACGTTCGACGAGTTGCTGTTCTTCCGCTCGCAACTCGTGCTCGCGTCGCGCGTGGCGAACCTGCAGGCGCCGATCGACAGCCCGAGCACCGCGATCGACGCGCTCGAAGAAGTCGACAGCGAAGCGCAGCGCGCCCGCCGCCTCGGCTTCGGCGCGAAGCTGTGCATCCACCCGAAGCAGGTCGCCGTTGTCAACGCCGCGTTCAGCCCGAGCGCGGCCGAGATCGCGTGGGCGCAGCGCGTGCTCCAGGCCAATGGAGAAGCGGCCGGCGCGGCGTTCGCGCTCGACGGCAAGATGATCGACAAGCCCGTGCTGCTGCGCGCCGAAGCGATCGTGCGCGAAGCGGCGCTGCGGGTCGAACGCTGAACCGATTTCCACCACCCGGAAGACGGAGCCAACGAGATGGGCACGCTGCCCACTTTCGTGCGCAAAACTTTCGCCGGCGTCGTGCTGACCGCGCTCACGGCCAGCGCTTCGTCGCAGGCTTGGCCGAGCAAGCCGATCACGCTGATCGTGCCCTTCGCCGCCGGCGGGCCGACCGACGTGGTCGCGCGCACGCTCGCCGCAACGATGGCGAAGTCGCTCGGCCAGACCGTCGTCGTCGAGAACAAGCTCGGCGCCGGCGGCACGCTCGCGGCCGGCTACGTGATGAAGGCCGCGCCCGACGGCTAGCTGTGATGTCCCAATAGGTTGTTCACCTGAAGGAGTCTGGGAGACTGGAGTTACGCCGCTTCAGGACTCACAGAAAGGACGACCGGGTGAACAGCCACAAGAATGCCAGATTGACCGTTGAAGGGCGCAAGTTGT
>JANXVK010000538.1 GCA_025351675.1 Rhizobacter sp. | reverse complement strand
TCCCGCAGACGCTGATCAACGTGCGCCTGGCGCCCGGCACCGACTGGAAAACGAACCCGCTGCTCGTGCAGGCGCAGGCAGAGGTTGCGCGCGAGCTCGGCGACAGCGGCCGCGTGCTGATCCGCCCCTCGGGCACCGAACCGCTGGTGCGTGTGATGGTCGAGGCGCGCGACCCGGTGCAGGCGCAGAGCTGTGCCGAGCAGATCGCGCAGACGTTGCGCTGATCGGATCTCGGCCGCGTACGGCGCGCTGGCCGTGTGACAAGGCCGTGAATCGTTTGTGACAGCGGATTCCCGGCGTCTTCCATCTGTCACAGTCGTGTCACACGTCGTCCCTAGAGTCACGGGCATCCAGATGTCCATCACCACAGAAAGGTGCGCCCGTGAAACTTTCCCTGATTCGCTCAGCTGCTCTCGTCGCCGCGCTCGGCGGCTTTGCCTCGATCTCGTTCGCGCAAGACGTGACCGGCGCCGGTGCCTCGTTCCCCGCGCCGCTGTACGCCAAGTGGGCCGACGCCTACAACAAGGCCGCCGGCGTGCGCCTGAACTACCAGTCGGTCGGCTCCGGCGCCGGCATGAACCAGATCCGCGCCAAGACGGTCGACTTTGGCGCCTCCGATGCGCCGCTGAAAGACGATGTACTCGCCAAGGACGGCTTGGTGCAGTTTCCGACGGTGATCGGCGGCGTCGTGCCGGTGGTCAATATCAAGGACATCAAACCAGGCCAGATCAAGCTGACCGGCGCGGTTCTCGGTGACATCTACCTCGGCAAGATCACGAAGTGGAACGACCCCGCGCTGACCGCGCTGAACCCGGGTGTGCCGCTGCCCGACGCCGCGATCTCGGTCGTGCGCCGCGCCGACGGCTCGGGCACCAGCTTCATCTTCACGAACTACCTGTCGAAGACCAACGCCGAATGGCAAACGAAGGTCGGTGAGGGCACCGCGGTCAACTGGCCGACCGGCGCCGGCGGCAAGGGCAACGAGGGCGTGGCCGCGTTCGTCAGCCGCCTGCCGAACTCGATCGGCTACCTCGAGTACGCCTACGTCAAGCAGAACAAGCAGACCTACACGCTGCTGAAGAACAAGGACGGCAACTTCGTCGCTCCCGACGACCTGACGTTCAAGGCAGCCGCGGCCTCGGCCGACTGGGCCAAGACGTTCTATCAGGTCCTGACAGAACAGCCGGGCAAGGATTCGTGGCCACTGACCGGTGCCACCTTCATCATGATGCAGAAGGTGCAGGACAAGCCGGCCATCGCCAGCAGCGCGCTGAAGTTCTTCGACTGGGCGTATGTCAGCGGCGACAAGATGGCCGACGAGCTCGAGTACGTGGCGCTGCCCGATGCCGTCAAGGCGCTGGTGCGCAAGCAGTGGGGCGAGATCAAGGACGCGTCGGGCAAGCCGGTCGCGTTCAAGTAAGACGCGCGAGTCTCGTCCGCGGGGCATCGCGCCCCGCCCACCCAAGCCTTCGGAGGGGCCGTGGCCGCTACACTTCCCGCCAGTCACTACAACGACAAATCGATGGAACGAACCGGCCCGGTGAGTCGCCCGCCGGCCCCGCGCCGTTCTGCGCCGTGGGCCGACTCGGTGTTCTCGTTCTTCGCCCACGCCGCCGCGATCCTGACGCTGGCACTGCTCGCGGGCATCATTCTCTCGCTCGTGATCGGCGCGATGCCGGCGATCCGCGAGTACGGCCTGAGCTTCCTGTGGCGCTCCGACTGGGATCCGGTCAAGAACAGCTACGGCGGCTTGGTGATGATCTACGGCACGCTGATGACCTCGCTGATCGCGCTGGTGATCGCGGTGCCGGTGAGTTTCGGCATCGCGCTGTTCCTCACTGAACTCTCGCCCAAGTGGCTGAAGCGGCCGCTGGGCATCGCGATTGAGCTGCTGGCGGCGGTCCCGTCGATCGTCTACGGCATGTGGGGCCTGCTGGTGTTCGGGCCGATTCTGGCGACGTACGTTCAGGCGCCGCTGCAAAGCCTGTTGTCGGGCGTGCCGTTCCTCGGCAGCCTCGTCAGCGGGCCGCCGGTGGGTATCGGCATCCTGTCTGCCGGCATCATTCTGGCGATCATGGTGATCCCGTTCATCGCCTCGGTGATGCGTGACGTGTTCGAGGTCACGCCGCCGATGCTGAAGGAGTCGGCCTATGGCCTCGGCTCGACGACTTGGGAGGTGGTCTACAAAGTAGTGCTGCCGTACACCAAGACCGGCGTGATCGGCGGCATCATGCTCGGCCTCGGCCGCGCGCTCGGCGAGACGATGGCGGTGACCTTCGTGATCGGCAACACCAACCAGCTGAACTCGCTGTCGGTCTTTGAGGCTGCCAACAGCATCAGCTCGGCTCTCGCGAACGAGTTCGCCGAAGCGGCCCAGGGCTTGCATCAGGCGTCGCTGATCTACCTCGGGTTGGTGCTGTTCCTCATCACCTTCGTCGTGTTGTCGCTGTCGAAGATGCTGCTGTCGCGCCTGAAGAAGAACGAAGGGGGTCGAACATGAGCGCTTCTGCTGCACTGACCGCCTCGCGCGCTTCGCACCACGCGCGCCGCAAGCTGGTCAATCG
>JANXVK010000519.1 GCA_025351675.1 Rhizobacter sp. | reverse complement strand
TGTACACGCCTTCGAGCCAGTTGCGCGCTTCGGTCACGAGCGGCACGGTGGTCGAGCGCCGGCCGCCGAAGATGAAGGCGTCGATGGCCACGCCCGCCGGGTTGTCCCATTCGGGGTCGAGTGCCGGGTTGTTGGTGGCGGCCACGGTGAAGCGCGCATTCGGATGGGCGGCGGGGCGCGGCTTGCCGTCGGCCGCCGGCTTGATCCAGGCGATGTCGTCGCCGATCGTCGTGACCTTCCAGTCGCCCATTTCGGCCGGCGGGATCAGCATCGCAAAGTTGGTCTTGCCGCAGGCGCTCGGGAACGCTGCCGCGACGTGGTGCTTCTTGCCCTCGGGCGAGGTCACGCCGAGGATCAGCATGTGCTCGGCGAGCCAGCCCTGCTCGTGGCCCATCGTGCTGGCGATGCGCAACGCAAAGCACTTCTTGCCGAGCAGCGCGTTGCCGCCGTAGCCCGAGCCGTAGCTCCAGATTTCCTGCGTCTCGGGGTAGTGGACGATGTACTTGGTCGGGTTGCACGGCCAAGCCACGTCTTTCCGGCCCGTTTCGAGTGGCGCGCCGACGGTGTGCATGCAGGGCACGAAATGGCCGTCGGTGCCGAGCACGTCGAGCACCTTGGCGCCCATGCGCGTCATCACCTTCATGTTGACGGCGACGTACGGGCTGTCGGAGAGTTCGATGCCGATGTGCGCGATCGGCGAGCCCAGCGGCCCCATCGAGAACGGCACGACGTACATCGTGCGGCCCTTCATGGCGCCGCGGAACAGCGCGCTCGGGCCGGTCTGCAGCAACTCGCGCATCTCGGCGGGCGCCATCCAGTTGTTGGTCGGCCCGGCGTCTTCTTTCTTCGCCGAGCAGATGAAGGTGCGGTCTTCGACGCGCGCCACGTCGCTCGGGCTGCTGCGGGCGAGGTAGCTGTTCGGGCGCAACTCGGGGTTGAGTTTCTTGAACGTGCCGGCGGCGACGAGCTGCGCGCAGAGGCGGTCGTACTCGGCGTTGCTGCCGTCGCACCAACAGACGTCGGCGGCCTCGGTCAGCGCGGCCATCTCGGTCACCCATTCGATCAGCTGGGCGTGGCGCACGCTGGCGGGGACGTTCAGGCGCACCCCTTCCATTGCGGGACGATTCATGGTGGATCCAGTCATTGAAGTCAAAAAAAGCGGGATTGGGCAAGCCCGCTGAGCCGCGCTGCCGGCTCGAAGGGCTTGCCCAATGCCGCTGGGCGTTCGTGGCCGCAACGGGTAGGTTACGGGCCGGTTTCAGGCCGACGATCCGATGGGATCGGCGTGCCTCTGCACAGTTCCTTCGATCGATTGTCGGATCAGTGTAATGGCCCCGTAACCACCGGAAATCAGGGGGTCATGCAGGTTCGGTATGGGTTCATGCGTGCGAATTTCGGCGTCGGCGAGGTCTTTCGGCGCGCCGGCGAGAGCCTCGGGGGACGCAATAATCGCTTCAATGACCGCGCGCCGCCAACTGCTCGTCCTGCCCTTTGGTGCCCTGCTGCCGGGTTCGGTGGCGCTCGCCCAGCAGCGCCGTTCGTTGGACGATCCGCTGCGGCTGGGCGCCGACACCGCGCTGGTCGAGTCGGGTCTGGCAAAGGCACTGCAGCTGGGCTTCGCGCGCGACACCGGCATCGCCGTGAAGCTCGTCGCGGCGCCGGCACTGCGGCTGCTCGAAGGGATTGAGCATGGCGAGTTCGACGCCGCGCTGGCCAACACCCCGGATGCGGAGATGGCGTTGGAGCGGCAGGGTCTGGCACACGACCGGCGCGTCGTCGCCGGCGGCGAGTTCGTCATCGTCGGCCCGGCGCCACGGGGCAAGGAGCGAGATCCCGCCGCGGTCGCGGGGTTGAAGCAAGCCGCCGACGCGCTGATGCAGATCCGCAACGGGGCGCTGGCGCTGCCCGGTGCGATCACGTTCCTGTCGGCCGGCAACGGCTCGGGCACCCACGCGCTGGAGCAGGCGCTGTGGCGCGCCGCCAAGGTCGGTCCGACGCCGCCGTGGTACGTGGCCGCCGAGGCCGGATCGGGCCTGATCGCACAGGCTCGCGCGCGCGGGGCTTACGCGCTGGTCGAGCGCGGCGCGTGGGCGGTGCAGGGCGGCGCGCCGCTGGCGGTGCTGGTCGACGGCGACCCGGCGCTGGGCGAGGCGGTGCATGTGATGCGCGCGTTCCGGGCCCGCCACCCGGCCGGCAAGATCTTCGTCGCGTGGATCGCCGGGCCGAAGGGCCGCCGCGTCGTTGCCGCGCACCGTGCGTATCGCGCGGCCTGATCGGTCGCGATGACTTGCCAACTCATCAGTCTGAACGTGTCGCTCGCGAAGCCGCTGCTGATCGACGACCGCGAGGTGATGACCGGCATCGTCAAGCGCCCGGTCGACGGCCCGGTCGCGGTCGGCCCGCTCGGGCTGGCCGGTGACGAGCAGGCCGACCTTTCGGTGCACGGCGGCCCGAGCAAGGCGATCTATGCCTACCCGAGCGAGCACTATCCGTTTTGGCAGACCGTGCGGGCGCAGGCCAGGGCCGCCGATTGGGGTGCGGAGCTGTCGCCCGGCTCGCTCGGCGAGAACCTCACGCTCGCCGGCTTGCTCGAAGACCAGGTCTGCATCGGCGATGTGCTGCGCTTCGCCGATTGCGAACTGGCGGTCAGCGAACCGCGCTTTCCGTGCTTCAAGTTCAACGCGGCGATGGGTTTCAACCAAGCCTCGAAGCTGATGGCGGCGAACGGCTGGTGCGGCTTCTACCTCGCGGTGCGGCGGCCGGGCAGCCTGCGCGCGGGCGAAAGTTTCGAGCTGATTCCCGGCCCGCGCGAGGTCGGCATCGCGGAACTGTTTCGTGCCCGTGTCACGCCGGGCCGACGCTGAGTGCGGTCACCGTGGCGCATGTTACAAACACGGACGAATCGGCATGCGCGCCGTCACGGGCGCTCGTTAGAGTGCTGTTCGGCGCCAGCGGAGGGCTCTCGACTCCCCGCTGATCCTTTCGACAACCACCCACCAAGAAGGAAACACCATGAGCCTGATCAGTTTCATCAAGGGAGCCGGCGAAAAACTATTCGGCAGCAAGCCGGCAGCGGCTGAAGCCGCACCGGTTGATGTCGACGCGGCCAACAAGACCGCCTCGGACGCGATCGCGGCTTACATCGGTACGCAGAACCTCAAGGTCGACGGCCTCGACGTGGCGTTCGACGGCTCCACCGGGACCGTCTCGGTGGCCGGCGAAGCAGCCGATCAGGCGACGCGCGAAAAGGTCGTCCTTTGCTGCGGCAACGTCGCAGGTGTCACGCAGGTCGACGACGCGATGACCACGGTCGAACCGGCCGACGAATCGCGCTGGTACACGGTCGTGTCGGGCGACACGCTTTCGGCCATCTCGAAGACCCAGTACGGCAACGCCAACGAGTACCCGAAGATCTTCGAGGCCAACAAGCCGATGCTGTCGAGCCCGGACAAGATCTATCCGGGCCAGGTCTTGCGCATCCCCGCGTAAACGAAGCGATCCACGAAAAACGGGCGGCCTGCGGGCCGCCCGTTTTGCCTTGTGGCCCCGCGTGCGATCAGGCCGGGGCCGTTTCCATCGTCGGGTAATCGGTATAGCCCTCGGCGCTGCCGCCGTAAAGCGTCTCGCGCTTCGGCTGCGCGAGCGGCGCGTCGACCTTCAGCCGCTCGACCAGATCCGGGTTGCTGATGAAATGCTTGCCGAACGCGACCATGTCGGCCGCACCGCCTGCCACGGCCTCGATCGCCATTGCGCGTGTGTAGCCGTTGTTGACGATCCACGCGCCTTGCGGATTGCCCTGTTTGAAGCGCGCGTGCAGCGCGGCGAAGTCGAACGGCGCGATGTCGCGCGGGCCGCCGGTGGCGCCCTCGACGACGTGGATGAACGCCAGCTTCAGCGGCGCCAGTCTCTCGACGACGAGGTTGTACATGGCTTGCGCGTCGCTGTCGGGCCCGGCGTCGTTGGCCGGGGTGACCGGCGACAGGCGGATGCCGGTGCGCCCCGCGCCGATCTCGCCGGCAATCGCCGTCATGACCTCGACGACGAGGCGCGCGCGGTTCTCCTGCGAGCCGCCATAGGCATCGGTGCGGTCGTTGATGCTGTCGCGCATGAACTGCTCCAGCAGGTAGCCGTTCGCGCCGTGCACCTCGACGCCATCGAATCCGGCGTCGATCGCGTTGCGGGCGGCCCGACGGTAGTCGCCGATCAGGCGCGGGATCTCGTCGGTGCGCAGCGCGCGCGGTTCCGACACATCCTCGAAGCCTTTCGCGGTGAACGTCTTGCCGCCCGCGCGCCTTGCGGTGCTCGACACGGGCTGCATGCCTTGCGGCAGCAGCGACAAGTGCGAGATGCGGCCGACGTGCCACAGCTGCACGACGATCTTGCCGCCCATCGCGTGGACCGCGTCGGTGATCTTCTTCCAGCCCGCCACCTGCTCGGCGCTGTAGATGCCCGGGGTGTCCAGATAGCCTTGGCCCTCGGCCGAGATCTGCGTGCCCTCGGTGACGATCAGCCCGGCGCTGGCGCGCTGTTCGTAGTACGTGACCATCAGCTTGGTGGGCACTTGGTTCGGACCGGCGCGGTCG
>JANXVK010000502.1 GCA_025351675.1 Rhizobacter sp. | reverse complement strand
GTCGATATCCACACCCACTATGACGGTCAGGCGACATGGGACGCCGAGATGGCCCCGAGCGCGTGGCACGGCGTCACTACCGTCGTGATGGGCAATTGCGGCGTCGGCTTCGCGCCAGTGCATGCCGACAAGCGCGACTGGCTGATCAGCGTGATGGAAGGCGTCGAAGACATTCCCGGCACCGTGCTCGCCGAAGGCATCAAGTGGGAATGGGAGAGTTTTCCCGAGTACCTCGACGCGCTCGACCGCATGCCGCGCGCGCTCGACGTCGGCGCGCAGATTCCGCACGCCGCGCTGCGCACCTTCGTGATGGGCGAGCGCGGCATCACGCACGATGAAGCCACGCCGGCCGACATCAGCGCGATGGTGAATCTGGTGCGCGAAGGCCTGCGCGCCGGCGCGCTCGGTTTCTCGACCAGCCGCACGATCATCCACAAGTACCAGGGCCGCAAGTATCCGCCCGGCACGTTCGCGTCGCCCGACGAGATCCTGGGCATCGCGCGCGCGCTCGGCGAGGTCGGCCACGGCGTGTTCCAGATGACCTCGAACCACTACCAGATGGAAACCGAGCTGCCGTGGATGACGCAGCTCGCGCGCGAAAACAACCTGCCGGTCGCGTTCGCGCTGGTCCAGACCGACCAGACACCCGACACCTGGAAGCGCCTGCTCGCCGCGCTCGACGAGACGCACGCGGCCGGCATCCCGCTGTACGGCGCGGTCGCGGGCCGCCCGGCGGGCATCCTGATGGCGTGGCTCGGCTCGACCCATCCGTTCATGGCGCACCCGCTGTGGCAACAGATCGCGCCGCTGCCGTGGGACTACAAACTCGCGCGCCTGCGCTCGCCCGAGGTGCGCGCCCAGCTGACCGACATGGCGGTGCTGATGGGCGCGGCGCAGCACGATTCGCGGCTCGCGTACCTGACGCAGAGTTTTCACAAGATGTATGCGCTCGCAGGTCCACCAACTTTTGAGCCCGACTACGAGCCGGCCGCCGAACACAGCATCGCCGCGATCTCGCAGCGCGACGGCCGCACGCCGCTCGAGGTGGCCTACGACATGCTGATGGCCGAAGACGGCAAAGGCATCATCTACTTCCCGAGCTTCAACTACGCCTACAACGACCTGAGCCAGCTGCACACCGAGCTGCAGCATCCGCGCACGATGATGAGCCTGGCCGACGGCGGCGCGCATTGCGGCTACATCTGCGACGTGAGCATGCCGACCTACATGCTCACGCACTGGGCGCGCGACCGCAAACGCGGGCCGACGCTGCCGCTGGAGCTGATGGTGCAGCGCCAGACGCGCGACACCGTCGCGATCTACGGTTTGAAAGACCGCGGCTTGCTGCAACCCGGCCACCTCGCCGACATCAACATCATCGACTTCGACAAGCTGCGCCTGCCGTCGCCGTATGTCGCCTTCGACCTGCCGGCCGGCGGGCGCCGTCGCGTGCAGACGGCCGAGGGCTACCTCGCGACGCTGAAGGCCGGCGAGACGATCATGGAGAACGGCGAGCGCACCGGCGCGCTGCCGGGCAAGCTGATGCGCGGACCGCAGGCCGCGCCCGCCGCCTGCGGCTCGCGGACACGCGATCTGCTGTAACGTCCCGCTCCACAACACCGCGAAGGACCGCCATGCACGCACCCCGTCTCGCCGCCTGTGCCGCAGCGCTCTCGATCCTGCTCGCGAGCGCCGCCTTCGCCGGCCCGGCCGACCCCTCGCGCTTCGACCCCACACCGTACAAGGCGCAAAAGGCGCTCTACGACTTCAACTTTGCCAAGCCGAACGACGCGCTGGGTGCATTCGGCTACGTGAAGAATCACTTGCGCGCGATCAAGGAATACGGCGATGCGGCGAACTCGCGCATCGTGATCGTCGCCCATGGCAACGAGCTCCACGCGTTCTCGCGCCTGAACCGCGCGGCCTATCCGGGCATGTACGAGGAGCTGAAAGCGTTGAAGGACGCCGGCGTGCAGATTCAGGTCTGCAGCAACGCGGCGCGTTCGCGCGGCTACAAGCCCGAAGAGTTCTACGACGTGATCACGGTCGTGCCTGCCGCGGTGATCGACATCGCGAAGTGGCAAAACGAGGGCTACAGCTACATGTACGCCGAGTGGTTCCCGCGCTTGACGCGCGAAGAGGTGGTCAAGCAGCACCCCGAATTGCAGTAGGCGCCGCGGCCGTCTCAGCGCCGCCGGCCGTGGGCGATGAAGACACCGCCGGCCAGCGCCGAGTCGACCTCGAATTCATCGAGCTGGGCCGCCAACAGGCTCCACGGCTGCGCCAGCCCGTCCAGCGAGCTGACCGAATGCAGCGCCGCACCGAACACGAACAGGTTCACCGGCCAAGCCCAGGGCGTCGACCACTTCAGGCCACAGGCGACAACGCTCGCCCCCGGCCGCAGCGCGCGCATCACGTTCGAGATCGCGGCCGGCGCGCGCAGGATGTCGTGGGTGAAGTGGAACAGCGCGGCGTCGGCCCGGTGGTGCGTCGTCGACGTGATCCGCGCGTCTTCGACCGGGGCCTCGATCAAGGTCACGTTGTGCCAGCGATGCTGCCGCACGCATTCGTGCGCCTGCGCCAGCATCTCGGGGCATTGCTCGATGCCGATGATGTGGCCGCGCGGGCCGACCGCCTCGCGCAGCAGCGGCAGGCTCAGGCCGGTGCCGCAGCCGGCGTCGATCACCGTGTCGCCAGGCCGCAGGCCGAGCCGCGCGACGGCCGCGCGCCGGATCGGCTCGAACAGCGCGAGCTCGACGTTGTAGACCGGCGCGCGGCGGCGGTACTGTTCGAGTGCGCCCTGGTGCGGGTTCGGTGAGGCGGGCATGGCGCGATGCTACGCGCCGGGCTCCGCACCGCGCTCGAAATACCCGCTCAGTGACGCGGTCGGCAAACGGCCGCGCAGCCCGATCGCGACCAGCGCGGCGCCGTCGCGCGGCGCGCTCGCGCGCCGCAACGCGCCGTGGCGGCCGGCGAACTGCAGCTCCGACCACGCGGCGCTGCCGTCGGGCTCGATCGTGCGCAGCACGCCCTTGAGCCGCAGCAGGCCGGCGGGCGTGTCGCGCAGCCAGGCGCGCAGCGCGGCGGTGTCGAACGCGTGCCCGGGTCGGCATGACCAGGTGTCGAACAGCGCGCCGTGGTCGGGCGCGTGGTCGTGTGCATGAGCGTGAGCGGAATGGTCGTGTGGATGCTCGTGGTCGCAGCCGGCAGGGGGCCGATGCGCCGCCTCCGGCAACGCCAGACCGCTGAGCATCGCTAGCGGCACTTCGGCATCGGTGGTTTCGAACTGCGGCACCGAGCCTCCGACCGACGCGATCCAATCGCGCAGTGCGGTGCGCTCGCTGCCGGCGATCAAGTCGGTCTTGTTGACGACGATCAGGTCCGCCGCTCTGAGCTGCCGCTCGAGCGTGTCGGTCAGCAGCGGGTCGCGCCACTGCGCCCGCGCGACGCTCGCATCCACCAGCACGATCACGCCGTCGAGCGCGAGGCCCGGGTCGGCGCGGCCCAGTTGCGCGATGCGCCACGGGTCGGCGACGCCGCTCGCCTCGATCACGACCGCATCGAAACGCTCCGCCGATTCGAGCACGCGAATCAGCGCGCTGCTCAGATCGTCGCCGATCTGGCAGCAGACGCAGCCATTCGACAGCTCCATCAGTGCGGTCGGCTCGCCGGTGTTCGCGGCGATCAGCTCGGCGTCGATGTTGAGTGCGCCGAAGTCGTTGACCAGCACCGCGAGCCGTTGCCCACCCGCATCGCGCAGCCAGCGGTTCAACAGCGTCGTCTTGCCGGCGCCCAGAAAGCCGCCGATCACGGTCAGCGGCAGGCGCGGTCGGTTCATCGCGAACTCGTCGGCTGGGGCGTCACACCTGAGCGGGGAACACGCGGCCCGAGAGCACCGTGCCCCAGACGCGCACGTCTTTCAGCGCGGCCGGGTCGACCGCGAGCGGGTCGTCTTCGAGTACGCAGAAATCGGCACGCTTGCCGCATTCGATGCTGCCGATCTCTTGGTCTAGCTTCAGCGTCCAGGCGGCGCCGAGCGTGATCGCGTGCAGCGCCTGCGGCACCGTGATGCGTTCGGCCGCGCCGAGCACGCGGCCCTTCGGCGTGACGCGATTCACCGCGCACCACGCGGTGAACAGCGGCCCGAGCGGCGTGACCGGCGCGTCGGAGTGGATCGCCAGGGGCACGCCGTTGCTGAGCGCACTGCCGCAGGCGTCGAGCCGGTTCGCGCGGTCCGGGCCCATCGTCATCTCGTAGTGCTGGTCGCCCCAGTACCAGAGGTGGTTCGCGAACAGGTTGGCGCACAGGCCGAGCGCGGCCATGCGGCGGAACAGCGGCGCGTCGATCATCTGGCCGTGCTGCAGCGTGTGGCGGTGGTCGGCGCGCGGTGCGCGCTCCAGGATGCGCTCGATCGCGTCGATCGCAGCCTCGCTCGCTTCGTCGCCATTGGTGTGGATGTGCAGGTGAAATCCCTGCGCGTGGAAGAAGTCGATCGACGCCTTCAGCTGCTCCGGCGGCTGGTTCCAGATGCCGTTCGCATGGCCGTTGTAGTAGCCGGGCCAGCGCAGCCGCGCCGAGAAGCCCTGGATCGAGCCGTCGGCGAACAACTTGACGATGCCGTAGTGCAGCTTGTCGGTGTTGCCCTTCATGCGACCGCGCAGCATCGCGGCCTGTTCTTCCATCGAACGCGCGTGGTTCAGCGACATCGCGCCCGGCACGATGCGCACCGGGAACGCGGGCTCGGCGGTGACGCGCGCGAGCGTCGCGTAGCCTTCCTCCGACGGGTCGTTGCCGAGGTCGGCCGAGGTCGTGACGCCGGCCCGCTGCGCGAGTTCGCCGAAGCGCCGCAGCCCGGCTTCGCTGGTGCCGGCGACGCGAAAGCCGTTGCCGATCACGCGCAGCACCGGGAACATGGCGGCGAACTCCTGCAACTCGCCGTTGGGTTCACCATTCTCGAATCGAGCGACGCCTTCGACGTCGGTCTCGC
>JANXVK010000472.1 GCA_025351675.1 Rhizobacter sp. | reverse complement strand
CTCGAAGCAGGCGCGCAGCACCGACTGGACACCCACCCTCACCCTGCTCCGCTCCCTCAAGAGAGCGGGCTCCAGTCAGATCGACAAGGGGCGCGACGTGAGCGATAGAAAGGACATGGAGCTGATCGCCGAACTGGTGCCGAAAGGCTCGCGCGTGCTCGACCTCGGCTGCGGCAACGGCGAGTTCCTCGCGCTGCTGCGCGAGACGCGCCAGTGCAGCGGCTATGGCATCGAGATCGACGACGCGAACGTCCTCGCCTGCGCGCAGCGCGGCGTCAACGTGATCCAGCTGAACCTCGAAGAAGGCCTGGCGCTGTTCGAGGACCAGAGCTTCGACGTGGTGCTGCAGATCGAAACGCTGCAGCACCTGCGCAACACCGAGAAGATGCTGCGCGAGACGGCGCGCGTCGGCCGCATCGGCATCATCAGCTTCCCGAATTTCGCGCACTGGCCGAACCGCCTGCAGGTGGCCGCCGGCCGCATGCCGGTGACGCGCGTGCTGCCCTACCAGTGGTACGACACGCCGAACATCCGCGTCGGCACCTTCGCCGATTTCGAAGTGCTGGCACGCAAGGACGGCTTGCGCATCCTCGACGCGTTCGGCATTCAGGCCGGCGCGGCGGTGCGGCGCTGGCCGAACTTGCGCGCGAGCGTGGCGGTGTTCAAGTTCGACCGGGGTTGACGCTGCGCTCGGGTCGTCGCCGACAGGATCGCGCACCCTGCTGTCCTGGAGCCTTCGCCGATGTCCACCACCGTGCTGTTGCTGCAACTCATCGTGATCCTGCTGACCGCGCGGGCCTGGCCTGTTCGGCCCGACGCTGGGCAACCTGCTCGCGAACCTGAAGGCCGCCGGCTACCAGCCCGAGCAGGTCGACGAAATCTACATCACGCACATGCCCGCCGACCACGTCGGCGGGCTGGTGGCGGGTGACAAGCCGGCGTTCCCGAACGCGATCGTGCGCGCTGACCAGCACGACGCCGACTTCTGGCTCAGTGCCGCGAATCTGTAAAAGGCCCCGGCCGAGATGAAAGGCCTTTTTCCAAGGTGCGCAGGCCTCGCTGAACCCGTATGTGGTGGCCGGCAAGTTCAAACCCTTCGACGGCGACACCGAACTCGTGCCGGGCATTCGCGCCGTTGCGGCGCGAGGCCACACGCCGGGGCACAGCACTTGCCTCGTCGGGAGCAAGGGCTACACGTTCCTGCCGGTCAACTACAGCGGGTTGAAATGACGACCCCAAGGTCGCCTGCGGCGCCCGGCCCCCGAGGGGCGCTCAGGCCGCTTGGGGCGGCCCGGCGCTGGCCTGAGGTGATGCGGCTTCAGGCGGCCGTGGTCAGCCCGCGCAAATAGGCATCGAACACCTGCCCGCCCACACGCGGCAGGTCGAAGCCGTCGCGGTCGAGCATCCAGTTCTGCAACAACCCGTCGAACAGCGCGATCATGCCGATCGCGCCGCTGCGCGGCGAGATGCCCTTGGGCATCGCGCCGCTGCGCACCGCGCGCCTCATCGCGCGCTCGATGTCGGTCAGGCAGGCGTTGCGCATCGCGAGGTGGCGCTCGCGCACCGCGTTCATCTCGCCGACGTATTCGACCTTGTGTGTCGCGATCTCGAACACGCGGCGCAGTTGCGGCTCGGTCATCACCTTGCGCAGCACGTCGACGAAGCCGCTGCGCATCTGTGACAGCGTGATGTCGGCGCCCTTGAAGCCGCAGGCTTCGTCGGTCTCTTCGAGCGGCAGCGTCACGCGCTCCATCATCGCGTTGAAGAGGTCGGCCTTGTCCTGGAAGTGCCAGTAGATCGCGCCGCGCGTCAGGCCCGCGACCTTCGCGATCTCGCCGAGTGAGGTGCCCGACACGCCACGCTGCTCGAACACCAGCTCGGCGGTGTCGAGGATGTGGCTGCGGGTGGCTTGCGCCTCTTCTTTCGTTCTGCGGACCATGAATTTTGGTGCGGTGCGTCAATCAACTTACATACATTCAGGAGTGTATGTATACTAACCCGGATCGATGATCGGCGATGCGTTTCTCCCCGCGGTCGTCGCTCCGAATTACCATGGCGACCAGTTGTCTTCATCCTGCCGGGCGCCGCGCGCGTTCCGCGTTCCGTCCGACTCCTCCTGAAGGATCCCGCATGTCAGCGTTGAAAAACGTCACGGCACTCTCTGCTGTCGTTCCTGCTGTTGTTCTTGCTGTTTCGCTGCTCGCTGCGTGCGGCAAGACGCCCGAGCAGGGCGCCGGCGGGGCGCCGGGCGGCGGCATGCCGCCGGCCGAGGTCGGCGTGATCACGGTCGCGCCGCAGGCCATCGGCCTGGCGACCGAACTGCCCGGCCGGCTCGAAGCCTCGCGCGTCGCGCAGGTGCGGGCTCGCGCCGCGGGCATCGTGCTGAAGCGCGTGTTCGCCGAAGGCAGCGACGTGAAAGCCGGCCAGTTGCTGTTCAGCATCGATTCGGCGCCATACCGCGCGACGGCCGCGAGTGCGCAGGCCAACCTCGCGCGCGCACAGGCGACGCTGGAGCAGACGAAGGCGCTTGCCGAGCGCTACAAGCCGCTCGTCGAGGCCAACGCGATCAGCAAGCAGGAGTACGTGAACGCGGTCGCGGCGCAGAAGACCGCCGAGGCCGATGTCGCGGCCGGCCGCGCGACGATTCAGACCGCGCAGATCAACCTCGGCTACGCGTCCGTGACCGCGCCGATCTCCGGCCGCATCGGCCGCGCGCTGGTGACAGAAGGCGCGCTGGTCGGCCAGGGCGACGTGACGCCGCTCGCGACGATCCAGCAGATCAACCCGATGTACGTGAACTTCACGCAGTCGACGACCGACGTGCTGCGCCTGCGCAAGGCGATCGCGAGTGGCCAGTTCAAGCGCGCGAACAGTGGCGGCGATGGCGCCAGCGTGCGCATCCTGCTCGAGGACGGCAGCGACTACGGCCAGGCCGGCAAGCTGCTGTTCTCCGACCTGACGGTCGACTCGACCACCGGCCAGATCACGTTGCGCGCCGAGGTGCCGAACGCCGCCGGGCTGTTGCTGCCGGGCATGTACGTGCGTGTGCGTTTCGAACAGGCGCAGGCCGAGGCCGGCATCGTCGTGCCGCAGCAGGCGGTCACGCGCAACGCCAGCGGCGACACCGTGATGGTCGTCGGCGACGACGGCAAGATCGCCCCTCGTCCTGTCAAGGTGGGCACCGCCGTCAACGGCCAGTGGGTCGTGCTCGACGGCCTGAAGGCTGGCGAGCAGGTGATGGTCGACGGCTTCCAGAAGCTGCGCGGCAATGCGCCGGTGAAGCCGGTGGCGTGGAAGCCGGCAGCCCCCGGCGTCGCTGCGGCGCCCGCAGGCGCGGCGCCGGCTGCCGCGTCTGCACCCGCTTCGGCCGCGTCGAAGTAACAAGGGGCACATTCCATGGCCCAGTTCTTCATCGATCGCCCGATCTTCGCGTGGGTGATCGCACTCTTCATCATCGTGCTCGGCGGCACCGCGATCACGCAGTTGCCGATCGCGCAGTACCCGTCGGTCGCACCGCCCGCGATCGTCATCAACGTCGCCTACCCGGGCGCTTCGGCATCGACGCTCGAAGACAGCGTGATCAGCGTGATCGAACGCGAGATGAACGGCTCGCCCGGCCTGCTCTACATGGAGTCGGTCAGCCAGGCCGACGGCAGCGGTTCGATCACGCTGAGCTTCGAGACCGGCACCAGCCCCGACCTCGCGCAGGTCGACGTTCAGAACCGCCTCTCGCGCGCCACGCCGCGCCTGCCTTCGTCGGTGACGCAGCAGGGCGTGCGGGTCGACAAGTCGCGCTCGAACTTCCTGCTGTTCACGATCCTGTCGAGCGACGACCCGGCGATCGACCCGATCGCGCTCGGCGACTACGCCTCGCGCAACGTGCTGCCCGAAATCCAGCGCCTGCCCGGCGTCGGCACGGCGCAGCTGTTCGGCACCGAGCGCGCGATGCGGATCTGGATCGATCCGCAAAAGCTCGTCGGCTTCAACCTCTCGACCGCGAACGTCGCCGCCGCGATCCAGACGCAGAACGCGCAGGTGTCATCGGGCACGATCGGTGACTTGCCGAACGTGCCGGGCCAAGCCATCTTCGCGACCGTGGTCGTGAAAGGCCAGCTCACCTCGGTCGCGCAGTTCGGCGACATCGTGCTGCGTGCGAACGCCGACGGTTCGACCGTCAAGCTCAAGGACGTGGCCCGCATCGAGCTCGGCGCCCAGAGCTACGCGACGTCCGCACGCCTGAACGGCAAGCCCTCGACCGGCATCGGCGTGCAGCTCTCGCCGACCGGCAATGCGCTGGCCACCGCGAAGGCGGTGAAGGCGCGCATGGAAGCGCTGCAGGCCTACTTCCCGCCCGGCGTGAAGTACTCGATCCCGTACGACGCCTCGCGCTTCGTCAAGATCTCGATCGAGCAGGTCGCCGTGACGCTGATCGAGGCGGTGGTGTTGGTGTTTCTGGTGATGTACCTGTTCCTGCAAAATATCCGCTATACGATCATCCCGACGATCGTGGTGCCGGTCGCGCTGCTCGGTACCTTCGGCGTGCTGCTCGCGCTTGGTTTTTCGATCAACGTGCTGACGATGTTCGGCATGGTGCTGGTGATCGGCATCGTCGTCGACGATGCAATCGTGGTCGTCGAGAATGTCGAACGGATCATGAGCGAGGAAGGTCTGCCACCGAAAGAGGCGACGAAGAAGGCGATGGGCCAGATCTACGGCGCCATCATCGGCGTG
>JANXVK010000447.1 GCA_025351675.1 Rhizobacter sp. | reverse complement strand
CACGCACGATGGCTTCCATGTTCGAGCCGCGGCCCGAGATGAGGATGACGATATTTTTCATCGGGCGCGCAGTGTAGCTGCCTACAATTCGCGCCGATGAAACCACGCGTGCTCTCCGGCATGCGCCCGACCGGCGCCCTGCACCTCGGCCACTACCACGGCGCGTTGAAGAACTGGGTGAAGCTGCAGGACGAGTTCGACTGCTATTACTTCGTCGCCGACTGGCACGCGCTGACCACGCACTACGAAGACCACGCCGACCTGGAGCGCAACGTCTACGACATGGTGGTCGACTGGCTCGCCGCCGGCATCGACCCGACCAAAGCGACGCTGTTCATCCAAAGCCGCCTGCCCGAGCACGCCGAGCTGTTCACGCTGCTCGCGATGGGCACGCCGCTGGCGTGGTTGGAGCGCGTGCCGACCTACAAGGACCAGATCGAGCACGTTCGCGGTCGCGATCTCGCGACCTACGGCTTTCTCGGCTACCCGCTGCTGCAAGCGGCCGACATCCTGATCTACAAAGCCGCGTTCGTGCCGGTCGGCGACGACCAGGCACCGCATGTCGAGATCACGCGCGAGGTGGCGCGGCGATTCAATCATCTGTACGGCCGTGGCGAGACTGTGCTGCCCGAGCCGGCGACCTTGCTCACCGAAACCTCGAGACTTCCCGGCCTCGACGGCCGGAAGATGAGCAAGAGCTACGGCAACGACATCGCGATGCGCGAGGCGCCGGCCGAGGTCGAGCGCAAGGTCCGTCGCATGCAGACCGACCCGGATCGCGTACGGCGCACCGACAAGGGCGACCCGAACCGCTGCCCGGTCTGGCAGTTCCACACCGTGTATTCGGATGCCGACACGCGGGCTTGGGTGCAGAAGGGTTGTACGACCGCCGGCATCGGCTGCCTCGAATGCAAGCAGCCGGTGATCGATTCGATCATCCGCGAGCAGCAGCCTTGGCGCGAGCGCGCGGAAGGCTTTCTGAGCAACCCGAAACAGGTGCAGTGGATCGTCGAGGTCGGCACCGAGCAGGCGCGCGGCGTCGCGTGGGCGACGATGCGCAGCGTGCGCGCCGCGATCGGGCTGAACTACTGAGCGACGAATGCCGCGAGCGCGTCGGCCACGTCCTGCGCGCTGACGCCTTCGCCGTGTGCGACCGGCGCATCCGGCACCGCCGCGACGCCCTCGGCCTTCAGCCGCGCCACGCACTGCCCTGCCTCGCGGCCCGAGTCGAACGCGTCGCTCTGCAGCAGCACGCGACCATCGGCGGCAGCGAGCTTGAAGTAGAACTTGCCGTCAGCTTCGCGGTACTGCTTGAAGCTCGGCAACGCGACCTTGGCCTTTGCGGCCGCAACAGGCGCGGCGACCGCGACCATCCGCCGCAGCCCCACCGCGTCGCGCAACTCCGCGAGAAACGGCGCGGCGACGAGACGCGCCTTGCGCGCGCCTTCCAGCAGCGTCTCTTCGATGCGCTCGGGGTGCGCCATCAGATCGGCATAGCGCGCCCGCAGCGGCCCCATGTCGCGCTCGATGCGCTCGACGACAACCGCCTTCGCATCGCCCCAGCCCATACCGGCCGCCAACTCAGCGCGGAACGCGGCACGCTCGGCATCGTTCGCGAAGGCCTCGAAGATCGAGACCAGGTGCGAGCTCTCCGCATCCTTCGGCTCGCCCGGCAAGCGCGAGTCGGTCACGACCTTCGCGAGCGCATCGCGCAGGCCTTTCGCACCGCCCTCGAACAGCGGCACGGTGTTGTCGTAGCTCTTGCTCATCTTGCGGCCGTCGAGCCCGGGCAGCATCGCGACGCGCTCGTCGACGTTCGCCTCTGGCAGCACGAACAGCTCGCGGCCATTGCCGAACAGGTGGTTGAAGCGCTGCGCCAGATCGCGCGCCATCTCGATGTGCTGGACCTGATCGCGGCCCACCGGCACGCGGTGCGCGTTGAACATCAGGATGTCGGCGGCCATCAGGACGGGATAGCTGAACAAACCCATCGTGATGCCGGCGTCCACATCCTCGCCGGCCGCGAGGTTCGCATCCGCCGCGGCCTTGTAGGCGTGCGCGCGGTTCATCAGGCCTTTCGACGCGACGCAGGTCAGCAGCCACGTGAGCTCGGGAATCTCGACGATGTCGCTTTGCCGATAGAAGGTGGCGCGTTCGGTGTCGAGCCCCGCGGCGATCCAGGTCGCGGCGATCTCGAGGCGCGAGCGCTCGATGCGCGCGGGCTCATCGCACTTGATCAGCGCGTGATAGTCGGCGAGAAAGAAGAAGCTCTCGACGCCAGGCTCGCGGCTCGCGGCGATCGCCGGGCGAATCGCGCCGACGTAGTTGCCGAGGTGCGGCGTGCCGGTGGTCGTGATGCCGGTCAGAACGCGTTGGGTCATGGCATCGTGATTCGTTGTTTGAACATCATGGCGTGCGCGTCGCCAGCGCATCGGCCACCGCCTGGGCGCTGAAACCCAGCAAGCGTTTGCCACGCACCAGCATCACCGGCGTGCCGGGCGCCATCAGCGCGTTGTACTTCGCGGCGCAGACCGCGTCGCGCTCGATCAGGCATTCGGTGAATGGCACGCGATTCTCGTTGAACCAGGCCCGCGCCGCCGCGCAGTAGACGCAGGTGACTGACGCAATCATGTGGATGTCGCCAGGCCGCGCGTTCGCCGCCACCTGCGTGCCGAGCCGCTCGCGCGACCACCCTGTGAACCCCTGCATCGCCGCCGCGCAGATGACCACCAAGGTCACCAGCCCGAGCAGCGAACGCCGCGTCGTGCTCAAAGGGGCACCTCTCGCGATGCGCGCGGCCCCGCATGGCGGGGGCGTTCGCAAGGGGCAACGAGGTGGCCCCTGCGTGACCCTTGGCGGCCCGTCGTGCTCACACCGCCGCCATCACCACCATCTCGACGCGCCAGTCGGGCTTTGCGAGGTTCGCCTGCACGGTCGCGCGCGGTGGCGCGTCGCCGGGCGCGAGCCAGTCTTCCCAGACCTCGTTCAGGGTCGGAAAATCGGCCAGGTCCTTGATGAAGATCTGGCACATCAGGATGCGCGCGCGGTCGGTGCCGGCTTCGTGCAGCAGCTTGTCGATGGCCGCGAGCACCTGCTCGGTCTGACCGCGGATGCCTTGCGATGCGTCGTTCGCCACCTGGCCGGCGAGGTAGACCGTGCCGTTGTGGATGGTCATCTCCGACAGTCGATCGCCGACATGGAATCGGCGCAGCCCCTGGGTCATGATTTAGCTCCGTGCTTGTGTGAGTGTTTGGTGGAATGTTTGCTCGAATGCGTGTGCGCCGCGGCCGGTGCCACACCCGCCGCCTTCTGCCCGAGCTTGCTTTCGGTGCCCTTGAGCAGCTTCGTGATGTTGGCCTTGTGGCGGTAGATCAGCAGCACGCCCATCGCGGCGACCGCCAGCGCGACCGGCCCGCGCGCCCATATCAGCACTTGGTAAAAGGGTGCGAACACCGCCGCCACCAGCGCCGCCAGCGACGAGTAGCGCGTGAACACCGCGATGATGACCCAGGTCGCGAGCGTCGCCAGGCCCAGCCACGGGTTCAGCCCGAGCAGCACGCCGGCCGCGGTGGCCACGCCCTTGCCGCCCTTGAAGTGAAAGAACACTGGCCAGAGGTGACCGAGAAACGCCGCGAGGCCGACCAGCGCGAGCGTGCCTTCATCCAAGCCGTACGCGCCGCCGAACGCCTGCACCAGCGCGACCGGGAGGTAGCCCTTCAGCGCGTCGAGCAGCAGCGTCACGACCGCTGCGGCCTTGTTGCCCGAGCGCAGCACGTTGGTCGCGCCGGGGTTGCCCGAGCCGTAGGTGCGCGGGTCGTTCAGCCCCATCACGCGGCTGACGATCACGGCGAACGACAGCGAGCCGATCAGGTAGGCGGCGAGCGTGGCGAACGCGGGGTAGAGGGTCTGCATGGGTCTGCGGGGGGCGTGGGAGGCAAGCGCTATTTTGCGCCCTGCACGCACGCAGGCCGCCGTCACAGCGCGCAGTTGACGGGTTTCGCGCCCAACAGATCAATCAACACCTTCGGCGCGATGCCGACCAGATACCCGCGGCGCCCGCCGTTGACGCAGATGCGTTCCAGCGCGAGCGCCGTCTCTTCCACGTACACCGGCATCGGCTTGCGCAGGCCGAACGGCGAGGTGCCACCGACCATGAAGCCGCTGTGCCGCTGCGCGACCTCGGGCTTGCACGGCTCGACCGACTTCGCGCTGATCTGGCGCGCCAGATTCTTGGTGCTGACCTGCTTGTCGCCATGCATCAGCACGATCAGCGGCTGGGCGCGCTCATCCTGCATCACCAGCGTCTTGATGACCTCGTGTTCGGGCACGCCGAGCTGCTTCGACGATTCGGCCGTTCCGCCCTTGTCAACGTAGTCGTAGACGTGTTCGGTGAACGCGATGCCGTGCTGTCGCAGGACCTTTGTCGCCGGCGTTTCGCTGACGTGAACGTCCTTTTTCATTGCGCCGGATCGCGGCTCGCCCAGCGCACCGCGTCGATCTGCACCAGCAACTCGGGCGACAGCGCCGTGCCCCAAGCATCGAGGTTCTCGTCGAGTTGCGCGACCGTGTTCGCACCGATGATCGTGCTCGCCACGCGCCAGTTGGTGTAGCAGAAGGCCAGCGCCATCCGGGTCGGCGTCAGGCCGTTGGCGCGCGCCAGCGCGTTGTACTTTCGCGCAGCTTCGAGCACCTCGGGCCGGCCCCAGCGCTGCTTGCGAAAGGCCTCGAAACGCGTCATGCGATCGTTCGCAGCGGCGCCGGTGAAGCCGACTTCGTCGTACTTTCCGGTCAGCGCGCCGAACGCCAACGGCGAATACGCCAGCAGCGAAATTCCATAGCGGTGCATCATTTCGTCGAGCCCGTTGTCGACCACGCGGTTGACGAGCGTGTACGGATTCTGCACCGTCGCGACGCGCGGCAGCCCGTGCGCATCGGCGAGCCGCACGAATTCGCTCAAGCCCCAGGGCGTCTCGTTGCTCAGCCCGATGTAGCGCACCTTGCCGGCCTGCACGAGCCCGGCGAGCGCTGCCAGCTGGTCGTGGATCGAGGTGAATTCCTTGTCGTTCGCCGGATCGAAGTACAGCGGCCCGAACGTCGGTACGTTGCGGTTCGGCCAGTGGATCTGGTAGAGATCGATCACGTCGCTGTTAAGGCGTTTCAGACTGTCGTCACAGGCCTGGCGCATCTCGTGCGGCGTGAGATTGGCGCTGCCGCCGCGGATCCAGTCGGCGTTGCGTGCCGGGCCGGCGACCTTGGTGGCGAGGACGACACCCGCGCGCGCGCCGGGCCGCTGCGCGAACCAGCGGCCGATGATCGCCTCGCTCGCGCCCGAGGT
>JANXVK010000441.1 GCA_025351675.1 Rhizobacter sp. | reverse complement strand
CAGCCAAGCGGGCCCGCATCCCCTCGGGGGATCGGGCGACGGACTCGTCGGACGAGGGGGTGCCATGAGCCCGCCGGGCCGCCGCAGGGGCGAATTCACCGCAGTGCGCAGCACGGAGGTTGCCTGATGAGCGACGCGACGATCCTGGGGCAGGTGGCCCTGGGCTACTCCCCCTTCATCGACCGCAACCGCGCCGTCACCGCGACCCGGCTGACGGTCTTTCCGCTGCGGCCCGATGCGGTGCTCGATGTCGGGCAGCTGCTGCACGAGGTCGGCAATGTGTGGCCGGCGAGCGGTGCGCGTGTCTCGCTCAACGTCGTCAGCGAGAGCCTGCTGCAGGAGCTGCTGCTGGCGCGGCCGTCGGCGAACCTGATGGTCGAGGTGCCGGCGTTCATGGCGGTCAACCCCGCCAACATCGACGCGCTGACCGCGCTGCACGCCAATGGCAGCACGCTGCTGCTGAAGGGTCGGCCCCTGCGGGAGCTGCCGCGCCAGGTGCTGCCGTGCTTCAAGTATTCGATCATCGACCTGGCCGACGATCGCCGCATCGGCGACCCGACCACGCCGTCCGGCGTCACGCGCACGATCGGCCATGTGCAATCGGGCGTGCGCACCGTGGCCGACATGGAAACCTGCTTCGCGCGCGGCGCCGAGGCCGTGCTCGGCTGGCCGATCGACGACGCGGTCTCGACCACCGCGGCGCGCAGCGGCAAGGCGGTTGCCGGGCCGGGCATGGCGGCGATCGTCGAGCTGATCCGCCAGGTCGACAAGGAAGAATCGATCGAGCGGCTCGAAAACACGCTGAAGCGCGACCCCGCGCTGGCATTCAAGCTGCTGCGCTACATCAACTCGCCGGCGTTCGGGCTGCGGGTCGAGATCAGCTCGTTCCGCCACGCGATCATGATGATCGGCTACAAGCGCCTGAAGCGCTGGCTCGCGCTGCTGCTGGCCACCGCCAGCAAGGACGTGAACCTGAAGCCGGTGATGTTCGCCGCGGTGCGCCGCGGCCTGCTGATGGAAGAGCTGGTGCGCAGCAGCGGCGACGAAGAGATGCGCAACGAAATGTTCATCTGCGGCGTGTTTTCGTTGCTCGACCGGATGTTCCAGCAGCCGTTCGCCGAGTTGCTCGACTCTATCCCGGTGCCCGAGCGGGTGCGCCAAGCCTTGAGCGAGAACAGCGGGCCGTACCAGCCCTACATCGAGCTGGTGCAGGCGGTCGAGGGCGAGGCGCTGTACGAGTTCCGCGAGGCGGCCGACAAGCTGATGATGAGCGTCAGCGAGATCAACCGCGCCGAACTCCGCGCCCTGATGGCGGCCAGCGAGATCGAGTGAAGCGAGCGCGCCGGGTCGGGCTTGGGATCAGCCGGCCAGCGACTCGACCCAGTGCGCGATCGAGAGCCACGTCGACGTGTTGCTGATCGGCACCGCGAGCAACTGGTTGGCGAGCAACAGCGCGCCGCCGATCAGGTAGACCGGATGCGGCCGGCCGCGGGTGCGCCAGTCGTACACCATCGCGAGCACGAGCAGCAGATCGACGACCAGCGCCGGCGGCACCGACACGAACACCGGCGGCGGACCCTTCGCATCGGGGGGCGCGAACAGCGTCAGGAACACCCGACCTGTTGCCGCGTGCATCAGCGGAATCATCGCGACCAGCATCAGCCGCTTGTGGATCTCCGGTCGCTTGACGCAGGCAATGGCGGCGCCGAACAGCAACGCGAACAGCACCACCGAACCCAGCGACACGATCGCGAACCGGCGCGCTTCGTCGGCCATGCCGATCGTTGCCGCGAACTTGATTGAGTTGATCGCGGCCAGCACGACGCTGCAGGCCATCAGCGTCGCCAGCGAAATGCCGGCCAGCCCCCACGCGCGGTGATCGGGCGTGCGACCGAGCGCCACCAGCGTGGTCTGGACGAAGAAGAACAGCGTCCACAGGAAGAAGAGGGCGCCGTGAATGTGCAGGATCGGCGCGCCGTGGAATGAGCCGGCCGCGAGCTTGGCCCAATAGGTCGGCGTGAAGCCGCCGAACGCGATGACCAGGAAGATGCTTGCCATGCCGACATAGAACCAGCGGGCTTCGCGGCGCTCGACGGGTCGCGCGCTTGAGTCGATCGTCACTGCCACCATGTCGGCGTCCTTCCGGCGTGTCGGGTTTTTGTTCGACTTCCGGGCGACGCCGGAGCGTGCACAGCATACGCCTTTGTCGACGATCTTCAATCGGCGCGCGCAGGTCGTGCGAGACCGTGACGCCGAACGATTCGGGCTCTGTTGCCGCGCCCGGCACGGAACGGCGCTGCCGATGAGTGCGCTTGGGGTCAAGTTCAGCGTTGCGGTGCCGAAATTCGGGCAGACCTCGCGGCTGTCGCGAGCCCGCAGCCCAGCGCTGTAACCCCCGATGGCGCCTGCTGCGCCCGCCTCCAGCCGACCATGCTGCTTCGATTCTCCCGCCTCGCGTTCTGGCTCGCCGCCGCAGTTGCCGCGCTGGCGCTGCTGGCGCCGCACGGCCACGAGACACTGCTCACCGGTGTCGCGGGCCTGACCAGCGTGCTGGCCCTGATCCTGTGGCGCGCGGCGCTCGGTGGCGAGGCGCGCCGCCCGTTGGCGCGACGAGTCGACGCGCCAGCCGCACCGGTGTTCGACGCCGCCGTGCTGGCCGAAGCCGCCGCGCTGCTGCTGGCTCGTGCGCACGCCGCCGGCTCGTTCGAGGCGGCGCTGCATGCGGTGGCGCAGGTCCTGCGTGGCGAACTCGGCGCGCGCGACGCGTGTGTCCACGAGGTACTCGCCGTCGACGACGCCCATGCGCAGATCAGCGACCTGATCGAATCCCAGCCGGGCTTTCGCACCGTGGCGCGGCGCATCCGCCTCGATGCCACGCCGCTGGCGCGGGCGCTGCGCAGCCGCGTCGAGGCCGGCACGCCGCCGGGCGCGTTGGCCGTGCCGGTGACGCGCGATGCGCAGGTCGTGGCGGTGATCGTGCTGTCGACGCTCGATCTGACGCTCGAGCCGAACGCGCTGGCGGGGTTGCTGGCGCTGGCGCGGGTCACGCTCTCGGAACGCGCTGCCGAGCCAACGGCGCCCGACGCGGCGGCACCGGCGCAGGTGTTGGTGGCTGAGGACAATGCCGTGCAACCTGACCGCAGTTGCCGCCTGTTGCGACCGATGGGCTGTCGCGCGACCGTCGCCTCTGGCATGCTGCCGGGCTCGAACCTGCTGTCCAGGACACAATTCGGCTTGGTTCCGATCGACATGCAAATGGCCGGGATGGACGCCGCCGACGAGTTGCGCGGCTTTTGCCACGATCCGGGCGGTGCCCGTCGGTTCATCCCGGCGAGCGATACACCGATGATCGCGTTGTCCGCGCCGGGGTCCTTGGGCGACGGAGAACGTGTTCGCGAACTGGGTTTTGATGATCATCTTTTCAAGCCAATCACTCAGAGCGAGGCACGGCCGGTGCTGAGCAAGCACCAGCACCCGCTCGCCCCGGCCGTGTCGACCGATGCCGCGCCGCAGGCGCGCGTCGACGCGAGCTCCGCGCCGGAACCCGGGCGCTTGGCGGTGCTCGACGCGGCCGCGCTGGCGCGCTTGGCCGAGCTCGATCCGACCGGTGCAAGCCGCTTGGTCGAACGCGTGCTGCAAGCGTTTCAGACCTCGGCGGCGCGGCTGCGCCAGCAGTTCGACGCCGCGCGCCGCAGCGATGACCGCGCGGCGATCCGAATGGTCGTGCACACGCTGAAGTCGTCATCGGCCAGCATCGGTGCGCTGGATCTGTCGCAGCTGTGCGCGCAAGTCGAGACTGCGATCCGCCTCGACGCCCACACCGACCTCGCCACCCCGCTGGAGGCGCTCGATGCGGCGCTCGACCGCGCGCTCCAGGCCATCGGCGCGCTGCAGAAGGAACGTGCGTGACCGCCCGCGCCGCCCGCCCCGCCGTCGTCGACGACGACCTGCCCGAGCAGCCGAAGGTGCTGCTGGTCGACGACGACGAGGTCAACCTGTTGCTGACCTCGATCGCGCTGCGCGATCGAGGCTTCGCGATCACCGAGGCGAGCAGCGGCGAGCAGGCGATCTCGATCCTGGCCGACTGGCTGCCCGATGTCGTCGTGCTCGACGCGCTGATGCCCGGCCTCGACGGTTTCGAAACCTGCCGCGAGTTGCGCGTGCTGCCGGGCTTCGAGTCGCTGCCGGTGCTGATGTTGACCGGCCTCGACGACGATGCCTCGATCACGCGGGCGTACGAGGCCGGCGCGACAGACTTTTTCGTCAAGTCGACCCAATGGAGCCTGCTTGCCGGCCGCCTGCGCTACCTGCTGCGCGCCGCGCGCACGCGCGCCGAGCTCGAGCGCAGCAAATCGCGCCTGGCGCGTGCGCAAGACCTGGCGCGCATGGGCAGCTTCGACTGGCGCCGCGGCCACGGCGGGCCGGTGTTCTCGGTCGAGGGCTTGCGCGTGTTCGGGTTGAGGCCGCACGACGAGTTGCGGTTCCGGCCGCTGCTGCGCATGCTCTCGGCGGACGACCGCGGCGGCTTGGTCCAGGTTCTGCACGAGGTGATGAAGCACAGCACCGTGCTCGCCACCGACATTCCCGCGACCTTGCGCGACGGGCGCCAGCGCATCGTCCACGTCGAGGCCGAGCCCGAATTCAACGAGCATGGCAACCTGATCGGCTATTCGGGCATCGTCCAGGACGTGACCGACCGCCGCCTGGCCGAGGACAAGATCCGCCACCTCGCGAATTTCGACGTGCTGACCGGCCTGCCGAACCGGCGCCAGCTGATCTGGCGCGCCGAGCGCGCGCTCGAGCACGGCCGGCGGCTGAACCACCAAGTGGCGCTGCTGCTGATCGACCTCGACCGTTTCAAGATCATCAACGACACGCTCGGCCACGGCGCTGGCGACGAGTTGCTGATGGAGGTGGCACGGCGCCTGCGTTCGTGCGTGCGGCACTCCGAGCATGTCACCGAAAGCTCGATCGAGTCGCTGGGCGCGCGCTCGCACCGCACGCTCGAGGCCGTCGGTCGGCTCGGCGGCGACGAGTTCGTCGCGCTGCTGCCGGAGGTGGTCGACGAACGTGATGCCGAGCGCGTGGCCGAGCGCATCCTCGATCTGATGCGCGAGCCGATCTTCGTCGGCGGCCAGGAGTGCTTCGTGACCGCCAGCGTCGGCATCGCGCTGTATCCGCGCGACGGCCTGTCGGTGGCCGACCTGATGCGCAACTCCGACGTCGCGATGTATTCGGTGAAGAACACCACACGCAACTCGTCGACCGTGTACCGGCCGGCGCTGGCCGGCAAGGGGCGCGAAAAGCTGGAGCTCGAGAGCGCGCTGCACAAGGCGATCGAGCGCGACGAACTGGTGCTGCACTACCAGCCGAAGGTCGACGTGCGCGGCGCGAAGATGGTCGGCGCCGAGGCGCTGATGCGCTGGCGCCGCAACGGCGTGCTCGTGCCGCCGGGCGACTTCATCCCGATGGCCGAGGAGACCGGCCTGATCGTTCCGCTCAGCGAATGGGCGATCCGCGAGGCGGCGCGCCAGGCGCGGATCTGGCAGGACAGCTTCGGCTTCGCCGACTCGATCGCGGTGAACCTGCCGAACCGCATGTTCGAGCGCACCGATCTGGTCGAGTACATCCACAACGCGG
>JANXVK010000415.1 GCA_025351675.1 Rhizobacter sp. | reverse complement strand
ACCTCGGGGTAGACGAACAGGCTCGCGAAGCTGGTGTGGCGCCCGCCGGCCGAGTCGAACGGGCTCTTGCGCACCAGCCGGTGCACGCCGGTCTCGGTGCGCAGCAGCCCGAACGCGTAGTCGCCCTCGACCTTGATGGTGGCGCTCTTGATGCCGGCGATGTCGCCCGCCGATTCGTCTTCCAGCGTCGTCTTGAAGCCTTTGCGCTCGGCGTACTTCAGGTACTGGCGCAGCAGCATGCTGGCCCAGTCGCAGGCCTCGGTGCCACCGGCGCCGGCCTGGATGTCGACGAAGCAGTTCAGCGGGTCTTCGGGCTTGTTGAACATGCGGCGGAACTCGAGCTGCGCGACCGTCGCTTCGAGCTTGTTCGCATCGACCTCGATCGCCTGCAGGCCGTCGGTGTCGCCGTCGGCCTTCGACATGTCGTAGAGCTCGGTGTTGTCGGCGAGGTTGCTGGTCAGGTGGTCGATCGTTTCGACAACCGTTTCCAGCGTGCGCTTCTCGCGTCCCAGCTCTTGCGCGCGCTTCGGCTCGTCCCAGACCTTGGGGTTCTCGAGCGCGGCGTTGACTTCGTTGAGTCTTAAAGCTTTGCGATCGTAGTCAAAGATACCCCCGGAGATCGACCGTGCGCTTCGTCAGGTCGGCCAGGGAGTTGCCAATGGCATTGATGTGTTCGACGTCCATGGGATTTCTTTCTTGTGTGAACCGGGGAAGGCCGCGATTTTGACATGGGGCGAAAGCCCGGGTTCACAGCCGTCGACTCGGGGCTCGATCACACCTCGTCAGGCCAAAAAGGCCTCCAGCCGCTGCGCCAGCGCCTCGGGCTGGTCGTGGTGCAGCATGTGACCGGCCGGCGACAGCACGTGTTTCTCGACCCGGCCGACGACGCCCAGCCGCTCGTGGAACTCGGCCTTGGTGTAGCGGGTGCCCCACCAGCGCGCCACATCGGTCTGGTCGCCTTCGACCCACAGCACCGGCGCTTCGATCAGCTTCCAGGTTTCGAGCACCTCGTCGCGCTGATAAAGCGTCGGCGTGCCGCGCTTGTGGGCCGGGTCACCGAGGATCTCGAAGCGGTCGTCGGCACCGTCTCTCGCGACCCTTCGCGACCAGTGCTGCGCCAGCCAGGCCGCACGCTGCGGCGGCAGCAGCGGGTTGGTCTTGCGCAGGCGCGCGGCGACGTCGGCCAGGCTCGCGTAGTCGCGCAACTCGGCCGGTGCCTTCAGCGCGTCGAGCCACTGCACGATGCGCTTCGGCGACTGCGAGGGTTTGGTCGCCGGCATGCCGAAACCCTCGAGGTTGATCAGCCGGCGGATGCGCTGCGGCCGCAGCCCGCCGTACAGCATCACCGCGTTGCCGCCCATGCTGTGGCCGAGCAGGTCGATCGGCGTCGATTGCGGAAAGAGCGGCGCCTCGTTGAAGAACAGCGCGTCGAGCGCATGGTCGAGGTCGCCGAGGTAGTCGGGCATCCAGTAGGTGTCGGCGGCGGGCGCGTCGGTCAGGCCGAAGCCGCGCCAGTCGAACGCGAGCACGTGTCGATCGGTCGGCAGCGCGTCGACGACGAACTGGAACGACGCGGCCACGTCCATCCAGCCGTGCTGCATCAGGATCGGCGGGCGCTCGATTGTTGCCATCGAGACATCGCCCCACTCGAGCACATGGTGGCGCAGTCCGCGCACGGTGATGAAGTGGCTGCGGCTCGGTCGCTTGACGGCGTAGACATCGGATGAACTCATCTGCGGCACTGTACGCGGCGCGCGCGCAACGCGCTGTCGGCACCGCGACAGGCGACGCGAGCCGATGCGAGAATCCGGCGATGAACCCCGCCACCCCCTTCACGCTGCGCGCCGCCGAGTTGCGCGACGTCGGCGCCATCGTTCAGCTGATCCGCGACCTGGCCGAGTTCGAGCAGCTCACCCACCTGCTGCAGGTCACGCCCGAGAAGCTGCGCCCGCAGTTGTTCGGCGAGCGCCCGGCGGCCGAAGCGATGGTGGCCGAGCTGGGGGACGGCAAGAGCGGCGGCGAGGTCGTCGGCTTCGCGCTGTTCTTCACCAACTTCTCGACCTTCCTGGCGCAGCCGGGCCTGTACCTCGAAGACCTTTACGTCAAGCCCGCGCACCGCGGCGCCGGCATCGGCAAGGCGCTGCTCACGAAGCTGGGCGCCCTCGCGCTGGAGCGCAACTGCGGCCGCTTCGAGTGGAGCGTGCTCGACTGGAACGAGCACGCGATCCGCTTCTACAAAGGCATGGGCGCGATCGTGATGCCGGAGTGGCGCATCTGCCGCGTCACCGGCGATGCGCTGCAGGCGATGGGCGGGGCGGCGTGACGCAAGACCGCTACGCCGAGCTCCATCGCGACTTTCGCTGGCAGGTGCCGGCAGCGTTCAATATCGCCGAGGTGTGCTGCGCGCGCTGGGCCCGTGCCACGCCGGACGCCATCGCGATCTGCGCCGAGCACGAGAATGGGCACCGCGCGAACTACACGTTCGCCGACCTGCAGCGGGCGGCGAACCGGCTGTCGAACGCGCTGAAGCGGCTCGGTGTCGGGCGCGGCGACCGGATCGCGATCGTGATGCCGCAGCGCTTCGAGACCGCCGCAGCGCATATCGCGATCTATCAGCTCGGCGCGGTGGCGATGCCGCTCTCGATGCTGTTCGGCCC
>JANXVK010000402.1 GCA_025351675.1 Rhizobacter sp. | reverse complement strand
GTGCTCGGCACCTTCCTGATGCGCAGCGCCGGCTGCGCGGTCAACGACGTGGCCGACCGCGACTTCGACAAGCACGTCAAGCGCACCGCGCAGCGGCCGGTGACGAGCGGCGCCGTCAGCCCGAAGGCGGCGCTGACCTTTGGCGCCGCGCTCGCGCTGGCGGCGTTCGGGCTGGTGCTGACGACCAACGCGACGACGATCGCGTGGAGCGTTGCGGCGCTCGCCGTGAGCATCTTCTACCCGTTCACGAAGCGCTTCTTCTCGATGCCGCAGGCGGTGCTCGGCGTGGCGTTCAGCTTCGGCATCCCGATGGCGTTCGCCGCGGCGCGCGGCGAAGTGCCGGCGCTGGCCTGGGGGCTGCTGATCGGCAACCTGTTCTGGGTGCTGGCCTACGACACCGAGTACGCGATGGTCGACCGCGACGACGACCTGACCATCGGCATCCGGACCTCGGCGATCACGCTCGGCTGCTTCGACGTGGCCGGCGTGATGGCGTTCTACGCCGCGTTCCTGCTGATCTGGGCCGGGCTCGGCGTGCACCTCGGCCTGCGCTGGCCCTACTTCACCGGCTTGGCCGTTGCGGTGATGATCGCGGCGTGGCACTTCACGCTGATTCGTGATCGTTCGCGCGACGGCTGTTTTCGCGCGTTCCGGCTCAGCCACTGGCTCGGCTTCGCGGTGTTCGTCGGCGTGGTCGCGCACTACGCACTCGTTTCCTGAAAGGGCCTCCGATGTTTGCAGCAGCGATCGAGATCAACGGCGGCCCCGAGGCCTTTCAGTACATCGAGATGCCCGATCCGGTGTGCCCGGACGACGGCCTCGTGATCGACGTGGAAGCGATCAGCATCGAAGGCGGCGACCTGCTGGCGCGCGCGATGAGCCCGCTGAAGATCGTGCCGCACGTCGTCGGCTACATCGCGGCGGGCACGGTGGTCGAGGTCGGCAACGCCGTGACCACACGCAAGGTCGGCGAGCGCGTCGTCACTTTGCACGGCGACGGCTCGCACGCCACCAGGCGCGCGGTCTCGGCCGCGATGGCCTGGCCGATCCCCGACGGCGTGAGCACGCAAGACGCGGCCTGCGTGCCGGTCGCGTTCGGCACCGCGTTCGAGTGCCTGTTCACCGCCGGCGATCTGCAGCCCGGCCAGACCGTGCTGATTCACGCCGGCTCGGGCGGGGTCGGCATGGCGGCGATCCAGATGGCCAAGCTCGCCGGCGCGACCGTGATCGCGACCGCGTCGAGCGCCGACAAGCTCGAGCGCCTGAAGGCCTTCGGGATGGACCACGGCATCGACTACGCGACCGAAGACTTCGTGAAGGCCACGCAGAAGCTCGCCGGACCGAAGGGCGTCGATCTGGTGATCGACAGCGTCGGCGGCAAGACGCTTGCCGACAGCGTCAAGGTGCTCGGCTGGCGCGGCCGCCTGATCAGCGTCGGCATCGCGGCGCGCGGCGGCTCGTCGGTCGACGCGTTCTCGCTTTGGGCGCGCAACAACACGCTGCACGGCGTGCTGCTCGCGACCGCGCTGCGGGCCGAATACCCGCGCAGTTTCGCGATGATCGGAGAGTGCCTGGCGCGGGTCGCGAGCGGCGAACTGAAGGTGCAGATCGCGAAGGTGTTTCCGCTGTCCGGGGCGGCCGCCGCGCACGCCTACATTGAAGGCCGTCACGCGTTCGGCCGCGTCGTGATGACGACCGGCTGAACGCGCGGCCTGCGCGTCAGGGGTACAAACCGCGCTCTTCGCGCGCGATCAGAATCCGCTCGCACGCCACCGCGAAGGTCGCGGTGCGCAGGCTGATCTGGTGCCGATCGGCCGTGTCCCAGATCTTCTTCAGCGCATCGACCATGATTTTGTCCAGGCGCAGGTTGATCTCGTCCTCGCTCCAGAAGAACGACGAAAAGTCCTGCACCCACTCGAAGTAGCTCACCGTCACGCCGCCGGCGTTGCAGATCACGTCGGGCACGACGAGCACGCCGCGGTCATGCAGCACATCGTCGGCGTCGGGCAGGGTCGGGCCGTTCGCGCCCTCGAGGATCAGCTTGGCCTTGATGCGGTTCGCGCGCACCGCGGTGATCTGGCTTTCGAGCGCGGCCGGGATCAGGATGTCGCAGTCGACGTCCCAGAACGCTTCGTTGTCGATGCGCTCGGCGGCGGTGTAGTTGCCGATGCCGCCGTCGCGCTTGAGCACCTCCATCGTGTCGGCGATGTCGAAGCCGTTCGGGTTCACGAGCGTGCCGGTGTGGTCCTGGACCGCGACCAGCCTGGCGCCGGCCTGCACGAACAGTTCGACCGCCGAGCTGCCGACATTGCCCATGCCCTGCACCGCGACGCGCGCGCCTTCGAGGTTCAGGCCGATGCGCCGCGCCGCTTCACGGCCGGTGACGAACACGCCGCGGCCAGTCGCCTTGACACGGCCCAACGAGCCGCCGAGGTGCAGCGGCTTTCCGGTGACGACGCCTGTCGCGGTGCCGCCGGTGTTCATCGAATAGGTGTCCATCATCCAGGCCATGATCTGGCCGTTGGTGTTGACATCGGGTGCCGGGATGTCGGTGTGCGGGCCGATGATGATGCCGATCTCGCTGGTGTAGCGGCGCGTGATCTTCTCCAGCTCCTTCAGTGACAGCTTCTTCGGATCGACCCGGATGCCGCCCTTGGCACCGCCATACGGCAGGTTCACTGCAGCAGTCTTGATGGTCAT
>JANXVK010000360.1 GCA_025351675.1 Rhizobacter sp. | reverse complement strand
CGGCGACGTTCTCTTGCAGGCGCAACAGGTGCTGATGCAGTTTGGCGGCCTGAAGGCGTTGAACAACGTCGACCTGACGATCTGCCGCGGCACCATCCACGGCCTGATCGGGCCGAACGGTTCGGGCAAGAGCACGATGATGAACGTGCTGACCGGCATCTACCAGCCGACCGCCGGCGCGGTTTCGTTCGTCGGCAAGTCGGTGGTCGGGCGCACCTCATCCGACATCGCGTTGTCGGGCATCGCGCGCACGTTCCAGAACGTGCAGTTGTTCGGCGAGATGACGGCGCTGCAGAACGTGCAGGTCGGCCTGCACCACACGTTCGACAGCAATCTGCTCGATGTTTCGCTGCACACCCCGCGCTACCTGCGCGAGAACAAGGCGGCGGCGGACCGTGCGATGGGGCTGCTGCAGTTCGTCGGTCTGGCCGACCTCGCGTTCGAGGAGGCGCGCAACCTGCCCTACGGCAAGCAACGCCTGCTGGAAATCGCTCGTGCGTTGGCCCTCGACCCGCAACTGCTGCTGCTCGACGAGCCCGCCGCTGGCCTGACGGCGCCCGACATCAAGGAGCTGATCACGTTCATCCGCAAGATCCGCGACCACGGCATCACCGTGATCCTGATCGAGCACCACATGGACGTGGTGATGAGCATGTGTGACACCGTCTCGGTGCTCGACTTCGGCCAGAAGATCGCCGAGGGTGCGCCGGCCGCTGTTCAAGCGGATGAGAAGGTCATCGAAGCCTATCTGGGCGGGACAGCAGCATGAGCGCGACGGGCCGTCCCGAGGGCGAATTCCGCAGTGCGCAGCACGAAAGTCAAAAATGAGCACGGACACCAAAATGTTGACCATCAGCAACCTGTTCGCCGGCTACGGCAAGGTGCAGGTGCTGCACGGCATCTCGATCGAGGTGCCGAAGGGCAAGGTCGTGACGCTGATCGGCTCGAACGGCGCCGGCAAGACGACGACGATGCGCGCGGTGAGCGGCATGATCGCGCCGACCGCCGGCGAGATCAGCCTCAACGGCAAGCGCATCGAGGGCATGGAGTCGTACCACATCGCCAAGCTCGGCTTGGCGCATTCGCCCGAAGGCCGGCGCGTTTTCGCGACCATGAGCGTGACCGACAACCTGACGCTCGGCGCCTTCCCGCGGCTGACCGGCGCGCGGCCGAAGGGCGACGTGAAGGCCGACCTGGAGCGCGCGCTCGAACTCTTCCCGCGGCTGAAGGAGCGACGCGAGCAGCTCGCCGGCACGCTCTCGGGCGGCGAGCAGCAGATGCTCGCGATGGCGCGCGCGGTGATGCTCAACCCCGAGGTCGTGCTGCTGGACGAACCGTCGATGGGCCTCGCGCCGATCCTCGTCGCCGAGGTGTTTCGCATCATCGAGCGGCTCAAGAGCGAGGGCGTGACGATGCTGCTGGTCGAGCAGTTCGCCGCTGCCGCGCTGGCCGTGGCCGACTACGGCTACGTGCTCGAGAACGGCCGCATTTCGGTGCACGGACCGGCTGCGAAGCTGCGCGACGACCCTGCCGTCAAGGCCGCGTACCTGGGCGGTGGCGGGGGGCACTGAGCCGGCCTGCGCACGTCGCTGCGGCCTGTCATCGGCCGCATGAAAAACGCGCTCGAACCGGTCTGGTCGATCTGGAATTCGGCTGGTTTTCCGGCCGACGCGCTGGGTCATCTCACGTTGACCGGGCGCGACCCGGTACTGCGCTCTTCGTTCATGGTCGGCACCGCCGCGCAGACGAGCCTCGCGGCCGCGGCGCTCGCCGCCACGCAGATCGGCGCGCAGCGCAATGGGTTGCGCCAGCAGGTGCGCGTCGACATGCGCCACGCTGGGCTCGAATGCGCCGGCCGTTTCGAGATCGACGGCCGCATCCCCGAGCTCTGGGACAAGATCGCGGGCCTGTACCTCTGCGCCGAAGGGCGTTGGCTGCGCCTGCACACGAACTTCGCGCACCACCGTGACGGCGTGCTGCGACTGCTCGGCCTGCCGCTTGGTGCCGATACACCGCGCGAGGCCGTCGCCACCGCGTTGCGCGACCGGAATGCGTTCGAGTTCGAGGACGCTGCGGCGCAGGGCGGCCTCGTCGTCGCCGCGGTGCGCAGCTTCGACGAGTGGGATGCGCATTCACAGAGCGCAGCAATCGCCGCCCAGCCGCTGGTCGCGATCGAGAAGATCGGCGACGCGCCGCCGCTCGCCTGGCCCGTGCTGCCGCGCGACGCGAGCCCGCTGCAAGGCCTGCGTGTGCTCGACCTGACGCGCATCCTCGCCGGCCCGGTCGGCGGCCGCACGCTGGCGGCCTATGGTGCCGACGTGATGTTGGTCAACTCGCCGCACCTGCCGAACATCGAGGCGATCATCGACACCAGCCGCGGCAAGCTCTCGGCGCTCGCCGACCTGCGCGGGACCGCCGGCCGCGACGGCCTGCGGGCGGTCCTGCGCGACGCGCATGTGTTCGTGCAAGGCTACCGGCCCGGCGCGCTCGCTTCGCTCGGCTTCGCGCCGGCCGATGTGGCGACGGTTCGACCGGGCATCGTGATGGTGTCGCTTTCGGCCTGGGGCGAGACCGGGCCATGGGCCGGCCGGCGCGGTTTCGATTCGCTGGTGCAGAGCGCCACCGGCTTCAACGACGCCGAGGCGCAGGCCGCCGGCTCGGCGCCGCCGAAAGCGCTGCCGGTGCAGATCCTCGACATGGCAACCGGCTTCCTGATCGCGTTCGGTGCGCAGGCCGCGCTGCTGCGCCAGCAAGCCGAGGGCGGCAGCTGGCACGTCCGCGTCTCGCTTGCGCGCACCGGGCAATGGCTGCGCGAACTCGGTCGCGTCGAACACGGCTTCGACGCGCCGAAGCCCGACTTCAGCGGCCTGATGCAGACCACGCCGTCCGGCTACGGCGAGTTGACGGCGATGCGCCACGCCGCCGAGTTCTCGCACACGCAGGCGCGCTGGGTGCGGCCCTCGGTGCCGCCCGGCACGCACCCGCTCGCCTGGCCCGTCGATTGAGCCGCTCCTGCGGGACACCGAGCGCCGCCCCGCGTGTCAGAATCGCGACCGCTCTCTCTTCTGTCATCCATTCTCCCAACGAGTGCAACGCGCCGTGAGCCTTGTCTTTCCCCACACCTTCGTGCCCTGGTTTCGGACCGTGGCCCCGCACATCCACGCGTACCACGGCAAAACCTTTGTGGTCGCGATCACGGGTGAGCTGATCGCCGCCGGCAAGCTGAGTTCGTTCGCGCAAGACCTCGCGATCCTGCACGCGATGGGCATCAAGCTGGTGCTGGTGCACGGCTTTCGGCCGCAGGTGAACGAACAACTGCGCTCCAAGGGCCACGAGGCGCGCTACAGCCACGGGCTGCGCATCACCGACGCGGTCGCGCTCGATTCCGCACAGGAAGCGGCGGGCCAGTTGCGTTTCGAGATCGAGGCCGCGTTCTCGCAGGGCCTGCCGAACACGCCGATGGCGAACGCGATCGTGCGCGTCGTCTCGGGGAACTTCCTGACCGCGCGCCCGGTCGGCATCGTCGACGGCGTCGACTTCATCCACAGCGGCGTGGTGCGCAAGGTCGACGGCGCGGCGATCCGCAGCGCGATCGACATCGGTGCGATGGTGCTGCTCTCGCCGTTCGGTTTCTCGCCCACCGGCGAGGCGTTCAACCTGACGATGGAAGACGTGGCGACCAGCACCGCGATCGCGCTGCAGGCCGACAAACTGCTGTTCATCACCGAGGT
>JANXVK010000358.1 GCA_025351675.1 Rhizobacter sp. | reverse complement strand
GCCGGGGCCGCTGAGCCAGGTTTCGATGCAGCCGTGTTTGCCGCAGTAGCACGCCGGTGCGGGTGTGTCGTCAGCAGTCGCCCAGGGCAGGGGGTTGTGGCCCCATTCGCCCGCCAGTCCGTTCGGCCCGTTGAGTTGCTGGCCGTTGACCACCACGCCCGCGCCCACGCCGGTGCCCAGGATCACCGCGAAAACGACTGACGCGCCCGCGCCGGCGCCATCGGTGGCTTCTGACAACGCCAGGCAGTTGGCGTCGTTGGCGATGCGCACCGGGCGTGCCAGCACTTGCGCCAGGTCATGCTCCAGGGGCTTGCCGTTCAGGCAGGTCGAGTTGGCGTTCTTGATGAGGCCGGATTGCGTGGATGCGTCTGACGTGCCGGACCTGCTGGATGTACCCGGCGTGCCGACACCGACGCTGCACCCCGACAGCGCAAGATCGGATTCAGCCCGCGCCACCAGCCCGGCAATGCTGTCCAGGATCGCCCGGTAGTCACCAGCGGGCGTCGCCACGCGCTGGCGCCACAGGCTGTGGCCCTGCGAATCGAGCACCACGGCCTCGATCTTGGTGCCGCCGAGGTCCACGCCGACGGTGGGTTTGGTGCTGGAAGGAAGCAAGGCAGGCATCGGCTGGCAGGGCGGTTTCACAACGCACGTGTCCGCTCGAGCAGCCACGCCAACGCACTGCCTTGCACCATCGGGCTCAGCCGCTCGCGCACGGTCGCGTGATAGGCGTTGAGCCAGTCCACCTCGTCCTGGCGAAGCAGGCTGCGCTCGATGCAACGGGTGTCGATGGGGCACAGCGTCAAGGTCTCAAATTCAAGAAACTCGCCAAATTCGCTGGTGGCAAGTGACGGCGCGGGCGCGCTCAGCGCCAGGTTCTCGATGCGAATGCCCCACAGCCCCGGCCGGTACAAGCCGGGCTCGATGCTGGTGATCATCCCGGGCTCCATCGCCATGTGGACGTCAGGAATCGCCTTCGAGATGCTCTGCGGACCTTCATGCACGTTCAAGAAGTAGCCCACCCCGTGACCGGTGCCGTGGCCGTAGTCGAGGCCGTGTTCCCAGAGCGGCGCGCGCGCAATCGCATCGAGCATGGGCGACAGGGTGCCACGCGGAAAGCGCGTGCGGCTGAGCGCCAGCGTGCCCTTCAGCACCAGCGTGTAGTCGCGGCGGTGAGCGGCGGTGATCGTGCCGATCGGCCAGACGCGCGTGATGTCGGTCGTGCCGCCGAGGTACTGGCCGCCGGAGTCGATCAGCAGCAGGCCGCCTTCTCCTTTGTCGTTCACTTCGATGACGGCGTGCGATTCGGCGGTCGCGTGGTAATGCGGCATCGCGCCGTTCGGGTTGTAGGCGGCGATCGTGTTGAAGCTCAGGCCCTTGAAGCCGGGGCGACGGGCGCGCGCCGCGCTGAGCTTCTCGTCGATGGTCAGCTCGGTGATGCGTTCCTTGCCTTCCTGGTCCGAGATGGCGGCCTCGAACCATGCGTAGAACTCGCACATCGCCGCGCCGTCCTGCGCCATCGCTTCGCGCACGTGCGCGGCCTCAGCCGCGGTTTTGCGGCTTTTGAACAGCGTGCTCGGGTTGATCGCCTCGATCACGCGCACGGCCACGTCGGCGCGCAGCCCGAAGGTGACGCGGCGCGGGTCGATCAGCAGCACCGCGTCGGCGGGCAGCGCGGCCAGCGCCGTGCCGGCCTGCGCGTAGGGCGCGATGTGCACGCTATCGCGCGCGAGCGTGGCCTGCAGCGCGGCGTCGACCTTGCCGTCGGCGACGAACAGCGTCGCGCCGTTGGCGTCGAGCAAGGCGTGCGCGAGAAAGACCGGGTTGAAGCTGACATCGGCGCCGCGCAGGTTGAACAGCCAAGCGATGTCGTCGACGGTCGAGACGAAATGATGCGTCGCGCCGCGCTGCGTGACCGCCGCGCGCACCTTCGCGAGCTTGTCGGCGCGCGCCAGCGGCGCTTGCGGCGCGAGGTGTTCGTACACGGCCGCGGCCGGCAGGCCGGGGCGCTCGGGCCAGACGGCGGTGAGCGCGTCGAAATCGGTGCGCAGCTTCACGCCGGCCCGGTCGAGCGTGGTCTGCAGCAGTTGCGCCGCGGCGAGGCCGAGCACGCTGCCGTCGACGCCGACCGATGCACCGGCCGGCACGTGGCGCGCGAGCCACTCGATGTGGTCGGTCGCGTTGCCGGTCG
>JANXVK010000356.1 GCA_025351675.1 Rhizobacter sp. | reverse complement strand
CGCGAGTCTCCTCGGGCGCCGGTGCGTCGTCATCACCGCCGCCGCAGGCGACGAGGAGCGAGGTGGCCGCGAGGGCCAGGGCGGCCAACCGCCACGGTGAGCGATGGGTCATTTGATGTCTCCTGCGGTTGTCGGAAAGCGATGTGACGGCGCGTGCGTAGAGGGAGCGAGCACAAGAATAGCCCACACGCCGCGCCGACGGTCAGGCGAGCTAACCCTTGCTCGTTGTCACGTTTGGGACACAGACGCCGCGCGCTCTGCGGACTAACGCACCATCGGCACCATCGGCACCACGACACGCTCGCGCTCGAGCCGGTCTTCGAGCTGGCCGAGTTGCGCCGCCACCGCGTTGGCGTTCTGCTCGGCCGTGACGCGCGACTCGCTTTGCTGACGGTCGAGCCGCGCGAACAGTTCCGTGCGCAATTCTGTGAAGCGCGACGCCTCGGCCCGGTCGGCGAGGTCGCGCTGGGCCTGCAACTCACGCGTCTGGCGCCGCGCGGCGGCCAGTGAGCTCGCCTGCAGCAAAATCACCCAGACAGTGAACAGAACGCACAGGAACGCGACCAGCCCGAGCATGATCACGCCGAGCGGCGCCTGCACCGTGGTGACGCCCAGATTGAGCGTGGTGAGCGCGGTAAAGGCGCTCCAGTTGATCAGCGCGAACGCGCCGACCAGCACGAGCACCAGAATGAAAGTGAGGGCGCGGACCATGAAGAGTCTCCTTGCGGGTAAGAACCCGAGAGATTAGCGGGCGGTGCGCATTTGGCAATCGGCGCGGCCCCCGCGCCGTGTCGGAATCGGCGCGCCCGTGCTGCCGGACGGCATGCCGCCAGCGTCGCGACCGGGCAAATCTTGGCGCTGCGCACCGTGCCCGAACCGGGCCGAACCCACGAGATGCGAAGCGGCGCGAGAATGCGGCCACGCGTGATGCGGCCCCGCGCGTTCCTCTTTCCCGACCCGAGACCCTTCCGCGATGCAACCCGTCATCACCAGCCTGCTCGACACCGACCTGTACAAGTTCACAATGTGGCAGACGATGCTGCACCGTCATCCCGCGACCCAGGCCGAGTACACCTTCGTCTGTCGCAACGAACCGGCCTTTCCGCTCGCCGATTTGCTGGCCGACGTGAACGCGCAGCTCGACCACCTGTGCGGCCTGAAGTTCACGGCCGACGACCTGGCCTATCTCGGCGGCCTGCGCTTCATGCGCTCCGATTTCATCGACTTCCTGCGCATCTTCCACTTCCAGCGCGAGTTCATCAGCGCCAGCGCGGTCAACGGCAAGCTCGAGATCGTCGCGAACGGCCCGCAAGTGCACGTGATGGCGTTCGAGATCTACGTGCTCGCGATCGTCAACGAGCTGTACTTTCGCCGCTTCGACCAGACACCGGCCTTTGCCGAAGGCCGCAAGCGGCTGCAGGCCAAGATCGAGCGCCTGCGCGCGTTCGACGACGAGCCGAAGCGCCGGCACCCGTTCGAGTTCTTCGACTTCGGCGTGCGGCGCCGCTTCTCGGGCGACTGGCAGCGCGAGGTCGTCGCAATGTTCAAGCGCGAGGTGCCGGAGTATTTCAAGGGCTGCTCGAACGTGCTCTATGCGCGCGACCTCGGCTTGGTGCCGATCGGCACGATGGCACACGAGTACCTGCAGACCTACCAGACCTTGGGTGTGCGCTTGCGCGACTTCCAGCGCGCCGCACTGGAGGATTGGGTGCAGGAGTACCGCGGCGACCTCGGCACCGCGCTGACCGACGTGGTCGGCATGGATGCCTTCCTTGCCGACTTCGACCTCTACTTCGCGAAGCTGTTCGACGGCCTGCGCCACGATTCGGGCGACCCGTTCGTCTGGGGCGAGAAGGCGCTGGCGCACTACGCGAAGCTGCGCGTCGATCCGCAGACCAAGCGGCTGACGTTCTCCGACGGCCTCGACTTCGACCGCTCGATCGCGCTGCACCACCACTTCTCCGACCGCACCCAATGCGGCTTCGGCATCGGCACCAACCTCACCAACGACATGGGCCTGAAGACGCTGCACATCGTGATGAAGCTGACCCACGCGAACGGCCAGCCGGTCGCGAAGCTCTCGGATTCGCCGGGCAAGCTGCTGTGCGACGACGAGACGTTTCTCGCCTACTTGCGGCAGGTGTTCGAGGTGAACGGCTGAGGCGGCTGTTCAGGTTTCTGCCAAATCCGCCACGAGACGCTCGAGGTCCTTCGGGCCGGTTCGGCACTCCCACACACGCAGCACGCGCCACCCTGCCGCGCGCAAGGCCCGGGTCGCGCGGCGATCTCGCTCGACGTTTCCGTCCAGTTTTTCTTGCCAGAACTGCGCGTTGGTGGCCGGTGTGGCGGCGAACCTGCAACCCGCGTGGCGATGCCAAAAGCAGCCGTGAACGAAGATCACCGTCTTGTGCTTCGGCAGCACGATGTCCGGTCGCCCGGGCAGATCGCGGCGGTGGAGCCGGTACCTGAACCCGGCCGCAAACAGGTGTTTTCGAACCACCATCTCCGGGCGCGTGTTCTTGCCGCCGATGCCGGCCATCATCCGGCTTCGCGTCGCCTTGTCGACGATGTCGACCATCAGGCCGCGGCGAGTTGAAGGTCGGATTGAACGCTCGCCTGCTCGGTGAGAAACGGCTTCATCAGTTGCGCAGCGGCCTGCATCACGGGAACGACGACGGAGTTCCCGAACTGCTTGTACGCACGCGTGTCCGACACCGGGATCTTGAACGAGTCAGGGAAACCCATCAGCCGGGCGCATTCGCGCGGGGTGAGTCGGCGCGGGTTGCGTTTGCGGTCTTGGGCGACAAGGATTTCCGAACCATCTTTGTGATAGCGCGCGGACAAGGTGCGTGCAACGCTTTGCGCTTGCACCAGCCCGAATCCGAATCCGTTGCCTTTTGCCTCGTGCTTCGCGCGGTAGGCCTGGAGATAGGCCCAGAGCTTCGGCGACAGCGTGTACTTCGGATTCACGCGCCGGGATGACGGCTCGAAATACGCCGCACCGTCCCAAGGAAGAAACGGCTCCGTGCCATCGACGCGATGAAGAACGTCATGCATCACGTGGGCTCTCTTCGGTGGCAACTGCAGCGCATTCCAGTCGAACCCGGTCGGCTCGCGGAAGCCGATGATCAGGATTCGCTCGCGGTGCTGCGGCACGAAGTGCGCGCCGTCCACCACCCGAACGTGAATGCGATAGCCCAGCTCTTCGGCGAGCACGCGCTGAATGACCTTGAAGGTGCGGCCCTTGTCGTGCGACAGGAGATTCTTGACGTTCTCCAGCAAGAACGCACGCGGCCGCTTGGCGCCGATGATTCGAGCGACATCGAAGAAGAGCGTCCCTTGGGTCTCGTCGGCGAAACCATGCGAACGGCCCAGTGCGTTTTTCTTCGAGACCCCCGCAATCGAGAACGGTTGGCACGGAAAGCCGGCGAGCAGCACATCGTGATCGGGAACCTCGGTGGCATCGACGCCGGTGATGTCTCCGGCCATCGCATGCCGGCTCTCGAAGTTCGCCGCGTACGTCTTTTGAGCGTACGAATCCCACTCGCTCGTGAACACGCACTCGCCGCCCGCGGCCTCGAATGCCAGGCGAATGCCGCCAATACCGGCGAACAAATCGATGAAGCGGAATCCGTGTTCACTGAGCTTCTCGATCGGAAACTGGAACGGCGGCATCTGGACAGTGGTCATTGGATCGCGGGGAACTTGTTCGGGCATTCTGCCTTGTGCCTTGCCCGGATGCCGCGACGGAAAACGACTGCGGCCCGTGCCGCGACGTAAGATTTGGCGATGACACCGAACCCCATCGCCATTGAACCGATCCACGACCCGACTCTCTGGCGCGACAACGGCTGGACCGCCCGCGTCATCAAGAACGAAGACGACGAAGGCTGGGCCGTCGCGATGACGCGCGATGGCGAGGCGGAGCCGGCCCTCGTCGGCCCGTGGACGATGGGCCGCGACAAGAAGAATCCGAAGCCGCTCGACACCGCCGCGTTCAACGTGCTGGTGAAGACCGCCGCCGAGGTGATCCGCCGCCACGAGCAGGCGCTGCACGCGCAGCACCACAAGAACGTCAGCGTCACGGTCGGCGGCCGGCGCGTGCTCGTCACACTCGACATCGTGCCCGATGAAGACGACCCGCACGCCGTGCTCGCGGCTCAGGATGCGTTCGGCGAAGCGCTCGCAAAGGTCCGCGTCAAGCCGAACTTCAAGCTGACAACGGGCAGCGCAGAGGCGTGGGTCGCAGACGAGTTCCGCAAGCCGGGTTGATCGCTTGCCGCCGCGCTTCGCTCATCAAGCGGCCGTCTGCATCCGCAACCGGCGCGCGGCCTCTTCGGCCTTCGCATCGTCGATCTCGCGCAGCACGCCGCCCACGTCGACAGCGCCGGCCTTGCGCTCGAAGTGGCCGGTGAGCGGCGCCTCGTTCGTCAGCGCGCCGCGCTCGTAGAGGCTCCAGATCTCGGCGCCGAACTGCGTCGCGAGCAACTCCGGCGCGAACTGGCCGAAGAAGTTGCGCAGGTTCTCGACATCGCGCAGCAGCATGCGCTGCGCGTGGTTGTTGCCGGCCGCGTCGATCGCCTGCGGCAGGTCGATGATGACCGGGCCATCGGCGGCGAGCAGGATGTTGAACTCCGACAGGTCGCCGTGCACGACGCCGGCGCAGAGCATCCGCACCACTTCCTTGATCAACGTCGCGTGGTGCGCGCGCGCCTGCTCGGGGGTGAACTGCACATCGTTCAGGCGCGGCGCGGCCGAGCCGTCGGCGTCGGTGACGAGTTCCATCAGCAGCACGCCGTCGTGGAAGTTCAGCGGCTTCGGTACGCGCACGCCGGCCGCGGCGAGGCGATAGAGCGCGTCGACCTCGGCGCTCTGCCACGCTGCCTCCTGCGATTCGCGGCCGAAGCGCGTGCCCTTGGCCATCGCGCGCGCCTGGCGCGTGTTCTTGACCTTGCGGTTCTCGGTGTAGTCGACGGCTTGGCGAAAGCTGCGGTGCGTCGCCTCCTTGTAGACCTTGGCGCAGCGCGTCTCGCCGCCACAGCGCACGACGAACACCATCGCTTCCTTGCCGCTCATCAGCTGGCGCTGTACCGAGTCGATCAGGCCTTCGTCGATCAGGGATTGGAGTCTTGCGGGTGCTTTCATGGGCGCGATTTTGCGCCCTTGCCTCTGTGGGACGAACGCCCATGCGATCGCGGCCCCGGCGCCGACAGAGCCGGTGGTCGCGCGCCGACGCGGTACACGGCCGCGCGCGGCTAACCTGTACGTCTCAAATCAGACCTGCAGGAGCAACACCATGAACACCAGCTCGACTTTGCTTGTCGCGTTGTTCGCCACCGTGGCCTTGGCTGGCTGCGACCGCCCGACTGTCGTTACCACGCCACCTCCCGTCATCGTGCCCGCGCCGTCGACCACGCCGGGTCCGGCGGGCCCACAGGGTGAGGCCGGCAAACCGGGTGCGTCCGGTGTCATCGTGGTACCGGCGCCAGCCGCTTCCGAGCCGAAGTAAGCCTCGCGCGCTTGCTCGGCGCGCGTTCGCCCGCGCGCCGACACCGCGACCTCTGCACGCTCCCAAACCCCACGTAACAATTCGCAAAACTCCGTCTTTCTCACCGGATCAATGCTGTGGTGGTTGGGCTGGCGCGGGGACCCGCACGGTTGCCGTAGTCGCACTCGAAGGCCCGAGCGGGCCCGTCGATATCATCCACCGCGGTGTGACAGAGCCGGGAATCTGGCCTGATATCGTAGAGGACGCGGTCGGGTGGCTCGAGTCGCCCAAGGGCATGCTGTGCACGCCGCTGAACGGGCTGGAGCAGGGCGGCATCTACTTCCAGCACGGGCTTCCGGATTCTTTTTCGAACTCTACAAGCCGCGCTATCAGGCGATCGACATGTGGACACAGCAAGCGGTTTTTCTCGACAAGTTCAAGGAACGAAACGTCCCCTTGAGCACGGATCTCGTTCCGCAGGAGACGCTGGACGGATCGCGCTCGTACGACGAGTGCCGGCGCCATGGCGACATCTCGCATCTGCTGACGAGCGTCGCGTTCGAGGTCAACCCGCTTGGCGCGCCGTCCCCGGACATGCTCAGGGCATGCTCCTTCTACCGCGGTGCGAGTGACGACACGTACACGGAAGGCGATCGGCGCAAGCTGGTCCCGCTGCTTCCGCACCCGTCGCGCGCTGAGCGCCATGTCGCGGCTGCGCATGAGCGACCTGAAGGTCGCAGCGAGCCTGTCGTCCCTTGACCAGCTGCTTGTGGCGGCGATCCTGACGTCTGTTGCCGGCGAGGTGCCGTTCTGCAACAGGGCAGCAACAGCCTTGCTTGCAGGCACGGACGCCTTGCACATCGACCGACCGCTGCGCCTGCGCGGCTTGAGCCAGCGACCTATGCCTTGATGCTCGCGGGCTTGGTGGCCATGGCAGTCGGTGCCCGGCGTCGGATTGCTCGGACGCCCTGAGGCGCGCCGCTCTCAGCGCGCGCCGACCACCACCGGAATCTCGGTCGCCGGCGGCGTGTTGCGGCTGCGGCCGCAGCGCACCAGCCCATCGATCATCACCATGCCGACGCCGGGAATGTCGCCCATCTGCACGCTCTCGAGCAGGGTCGCGCCACTGGTGTGCTGCGCGCGGTCCATGAACACGAAATCGGCGTCGCGGCCGACTTCGATCAGGCCGCAATTCAGGTTGCGGATATTCGCGGTGTTGCCGGTCGCGAAGCAGAACACAAGCTCGGCCGGAATGTTGCCCAGGCTCGACAGCAGCGAGATCATCCGCAGGATGCCGAGCGGCTGCACGCCCGAGCCTGCCGGCCCGTCGGTGCCGAGGATCACGCGGTGCGGGCACTTGAGTTGCAGGGCGGCTTGCGCCGCCGCGATCGCGACCTTCTCGTTGCCGTTGTGCACGATCTCGATCGCACGCGAACTTTTCTCGCACAGCTCGCACACGTGTTGTTCGCTGAGCGAGGTGTGGCCGCCGTTGATGTGGCCGATGATGTCGGCGTCGGCTTCGAGCACCACGTCCTTGTCGATCAGGCCCGAGCCGGGGATCGATGGCCCGCCGGTGTGGATCGTGCTCTGGATGCCGTGTTTGCGCGCCCACTTCACCATCTGTGCGGCCTCGTTGCCGGCCTTCACCGAACCGAGCCCGATCTCGCCGAGCAGGCCCACGCCGGCCGCGGCGAGTTCCTGAAAGTCGCTCTCGACCATGCCCTTCTCGATGATGGGTGCACCCGCCAGCACCTTCACGCCGCCGGGGCGGAAGTTGTCGAACGCGCGCTGCGCAGTGATCGCCAGCGCCTTCAGGCCGACGATGTCTTTCGGGCGGCCGGGCAGGTGCACCTCGCCGGCCGAGATCATGGTCGTCACGCCGCCGTTCATCGTCGACTCGATCCAGCCGAGCTGGTTCTGGCGCGGCGTCCAGTCGCCGAACACCGGGTGCACGTGGCTGTCGATCAGGCCCGGACACACGCAGGTCTGGCGCGCGTCGATCAGAAGATCGGGTTCGTCGGTGTCGAGGTCGGCTGACCGGCCGACGCCTACGATCACGCCATCAAACACGACGATCGTGTCGGCATCGAGGATCGGCTTGTCGATGTCGCCCGACAGCAGCAGCCCGATGTTGCGGATCACGACCTTGCCCGACTTGCCGTTGGATGCTGCGTCTGCCATGAGAACATTCCGCCAATGTGTTCGAGGCATACTATCAGCGGCCACTCACGGAGCCCCGCATGAAGATCCTCGTCGCTGCCGATGGCAGCCCCTACACGAAGCGCATGCTCGCCTACTTGGCGGCGCACGACGAATGGCTCGGCCCGTTGCACCAGTACACGGTGTTCCACGCGGTGCAACCGGTGCCAGCGGGCGCGGCCTCGTATGTCGAGCGCGACACGCTGCAGAGCTACTACGCCGACACCGCCGAGGCGGTGTTCAAGCCGATTCGCACGTTCTTCAGGAAGCAGGGCATCGAGGCCGCGTTCGTGACCAAGGTCGGCAGCCCCGCCACGCTGATCGCCAAGCTCGCCGAGCAGGGCAAGTTCGACATGGTCATGATGGGCTCGCACGGCCACGGCCTGCTCGGCAACCTCGTGATGGGTTCGGTCGTCAACAAGGTCGCGGCGCAGTGCGGCACGCCGTTGCTGCTGGTGCGCTGAGCCGCCGGCGCGCATCGGCGGCATGACGACGCTGCGCAACCTGCACGAAGCCGTCGGCGACCTCGGCCGCAGCGGCGCTCGTTCGTTGGTCGGGTCGTCGATCGCCTGGTCGGTCAGTTGGTGGCAGGTGCCGCACGCCGGTGCACTGGTGCTGGTGCTCGCGCTCTCGCCGTCGACCTGGCGCGCCAGCGTGCGCGCCGCGCTCGCCAGGCATGTGTGGTTCGGCACCGCGCCGCTGCTGCCGTGGTTCGCGCTGCTGGCGGCACTGGTCAGCGTGGTGATCATCCGCATCGTCGTCGTCACCGCGGTGAGCTACGGCCTGACGCAATACGCGCTCGAAATGGTCGTGCGCGTGCTGGTGCTCGAACTGATCCCGCTGACGGCCGCGCTGTTCGTCGCGCTGCGCGCCACCGTGCCGGCCGGCGCGCAGCTGAGCGCGATGCACGCGAGCGGCGCGCTGCACGCACAGGAAGAGGCCGGCGCCGACCCGCTGCGCCACGAGCTGCTGCCGCGCGTCGTCGCCGGCATGTTCGCGGTGCTGCTGCTCGCGGCGGTGAGTTGCCTGATCGCGATGACGCTCGCCTACTTCGCGGTCTACGGCGCCGCGCTCGGTGGGTTCGCGGGCTACACGCGCACGCTCGGGCAGGTCTTCAACCCCGGCGTGTCGATGATCCTGGCGCTGAAGACCCTGTTCTTCGCGCTCGCGGTGGCGCTGATCCCGGTGGCGGCGTTCCTGCGCGGACCGCAGTCGGCCGTCGCACCGGGCGCGCGCTCGAGCCCCGAACTCGACAGTCTGGTGCGGCTGTTCGCCGCGATCCTGCTGATCGAAATCTTCTCGCTGATAGGCAATTACGCGTGATGTGCGATGAGTGACCTGCCGCCACCCGGGTCTGAAGCCGCGCCCACGCGTGGCTCGAAGCACCTCGAATTCAAGGCCACGCTGCTGCTGATCGTGCTCGTGCTGCTGGTCGGCGGCGCCGCGCTGTACCTGAGCTGGGCCCGCGGCGCGTTCGAGCGCACGCAGCAACTCGTGCTGGTGGCCGAAGACTCCGAAGGCGTTGGCGTCGGCATGGACCTGACCTTCGCCGGCTTTCCGATCGGCCGGGTGCGCCGCATCGAGCTTGGCGCTGACGGCAATGCGCGCATCGTCGTCGACGTGCCGGTGAAAGATGCGCACTGGCTGCGCGAGAGCAGCGTGTTCGCGATCCAGCGCGGCGTCGTCGGCAACACCAACATCCGCGCCTACACCGGCATCATGACCGACCCACCGCTGCCCGACGGCGCGACGCGCACCGTGCTGCGCGGCGACGCGGCGGCCGAGATTCCGCGGTTGATGGCCGAGGCGCGCCAGCTGCTGTCGAGCCTGAACGCGATCAGCGCCGAGGGTTCGTCGGTGAACCAGAGCCTCGCGAACCTGAAGGATTTCACCGCGAAGCTGAATGCGCCCGGCGGCGCGATGGGCGCGCTGCTCGGCGGCGATGCGCAGGCCGCGAAGCTGCTTGCGACACTGGACCGCACGAACACCTTGCTCGCGCGGCTCGATGGCCTTGCCGTGAAGGCCGATGCGCAGGTCTTCGGCAGCGACGGCGTGATGCGCGACGCGAAGCAGACGGTGCAGCAACTGAACAACGTGCTCGGCGATGCGCGCGCGAGCTTGAAGAAGGTCGACGCGGTGCTCGAAGAGGCCAAGGCGGTCGGCGCGAACGCGCGCGTCGCGACGACCGACTTGGGCGCGCTGCGCGCCGATGTGGAGACGAGCCTGCGCAACATCGACGCGTTGATCCAGGAAGTGAACCGCAAGTGGCCGTTCGCCAAGAAGGATACGGAGATCAAGCTGCCGTGAAGATCACGCTCGCTCTCGCAACCGCCGCTGCAATGTTGGCGAGCTGCGCCAACAACCCGCCCGCGCCCGACTGGCAGGCCAACGCGAAAGCGGCGACCGAGCGCTCGGTCGCCGCC
>JANXVK010000331.1 GCA_025351675.1 Rhizobacter sp. | reverse complement strand
CCGGCCATCGCCGCGATCACCTTGTCCGGATCCGTCGACTTGGCCTTCTCGACCGCCTGCGCCCACATGTGGATGCCGATGTACGTGGCTTCCATCGGGTCGTTGGTGAGCGGCTTGTCCTTGTGGCCCGCGATGCCCTTGGCCTTGGCGTAGTCGCTCCATTCCTTGATGAACGCGGTGTTGGTCGGGTTCTTGATCGACTCGAAGTAGTTCCACGCCGCGAGATGGCCGACGAGCGGCTTGGTGTCCACGCCGCGCAGCTCTTCTTCACCGACCGAGAACGCGACGACGGGAACGTCTTTCGCCTTCAGGCCGGCGTTGCCGAGCTCCTTGTAGAACGGCACGTTCGAGTCGCCGTTGATGGTGGAGACGACCGCCGTCTTGCCACCAGCCGAGAACTTCTTGATGTCGGCGACGATGGTTTGGTAGTCGGAGTGGCCGAACGGGGTGTACTTCTCGTCGATGTCTTCGTCTTTCACGCCCTTGCTGTGCAGGAAGGCGCGCAGGATCTTGTTGGTGGTGCGCGGGTACACGTAGTCGGTGCCCAGCAGCACCCAGCGCTTCGCGCCGCCGCCGGCCTTGCTCATCAGATACTCGACCGCGGGGATCGCTTGCTGGTTCGGCGCGGCGCCGGTGTAGAACACGTTCTTGCTGAGTTCTTCGCCCTCGTACTGCACCGGATAGAACAGCAGGCTGTTCATCTCCTCGTAGACCGGCAGCACCGACTTGCGCGACACGCTGGTCCAGCAGCCGAAGGTCACGACGACCTTGTCCTGACCGATCAGCTGCTTGGCCTTCTCGGCGAACAGCGGCCAGTTCGAGGCCGGGTCGACGACGACGGGTTCGAGGCGTCTGCCGAGCAAACCGCCCTTGGCGTTGATCTCGTCGATCGCCATCAGCGCGGCGTCTTTCAACACGGTTTCCGAGATCGCCATCGTGCCCGACAGCGAGTGCAGAACGCCGACCTTGATGGTGGCCTGGGCCATTGCGAGCGAGCTGAAGCCGAGGGCGGCGACGCCCAGAGCAACGGCCGTGAGGGTCTTGCCGGCTTGGCGGCGGGTGGTGTTCATGGGTTCACGCTCCTGATGGTTTGGGTGGTGATGGGCAGTGACTGAAGCAAGCGGCGAACCTGTGCTGCATTGCGCCGTCGCAGGTTACGGAAGGGGCGCGGCGCGGCAAATACGCCCGATGGCGTATTCCAGGACACATGCCCGCCGGGATCACGTCCTACAGGCGCGCGGCAATCGGGCCGATGGGCTGCGCTGGTCACGTCGATACGCTCATCCAGTTGATATCAGGAGTACCTCATGAGCAAGCGATCCACGCAGAGTACGAAGCCGCACGACACCACCGAAGCAACGACCACCGGCCACGGCGGCGAGATTCACCAGCCTGCCGGCGGCAGCCACCCGGAGCTGACGACCAACCACGGTGTACCGATCTCCGACAACCAAAATTCATTGAAGGCGAACCCGCGCGGCCCAACGCTGCTGGAAGACTTCATCCTGCGCGAGAAAATCAGTCATTTCGACCACGAGCGCATTCCCGAACGCATCGTGCATGCGCGCGGCACCGGCGCCCACGGCTACTTCGAGTTGACGAAATCGCTCGCGCTGTACACACGTGCCAAGGTGCTGACCGAAGTCGGCGTCAAAACGCCGCTGTTCACGCGCTTCTCGACCGTCGCGGGCGGCGCCGGTTCGGTCGACACGCCGCGCGACGTGCGCGGTTTCGCGGTGAAGCTCTACACGACCGAAGGCAACTGGGACATCGTCGGCAACAACATCCCGGTGTTCTTCATCCAGGACGCGATCAAGTTCCCCGACCTGATCCACGCGGTGAAGATGGAGCCCGACCGTGGCTTTCCGCAGGCCGGCAGCGCCCACGACACCTTCTACGATTTCGTCTCGCTGACGCCCGAGGCGATTCACATGCTGATGTGGGCAATGTCGGACCGCACCATACCGCGCTCGCTGCGCATGATCGAAGGCTTCGGCGTCCACAGTTTCCGCTTGATCAACGACACGGGCGAGTCGACTTTCGTGAAGTTCCACTGGCGCCCGAAGCTCGGCCTCCAGTCGACGGTGTGGGACGAAGCCGTCAAGCTGCAGAGCGCCGACAACGACTTCCATCGCCGCGATCTTTTCGAGGCGATCTCGGCCGGCAACTTCCCGGAGTGGGAGTTTGCGGTGCAGCTCTTCACGCAGGAAGAGGCCGACGCCTTTCCGTTCGATCACCTCGACGCGACCAAGCTGGTGCCTGAAGAACTCGTGCCGCTGCAGGTGATCGGTCGCATGGTGCTCGACCGCTGGCCCGACAACTTCTTCGCCGAGACCGAACAGGTCGCGTTCTTCCCCACCAACATCGTTCCCGGCATCGATTTCTCGAACGACCCGCTGCTGCAGGGCCGCCTGTTTTCGTATCAAGACACGCAGCTCTCGCGGCTCGGTGGCCCGAACTTCCACCAGATACCGATCAACGCGCCGAAGTGCCCGTTCGCGAACCAGCAGCGCGATGGCCACATGCAGATGCAGGTGCCGAAAGGCCGAGTCGCCTACGAGCCGAGCAGCCTGGCTGCCGATTCACCGCGCGAGAGCCCGAAGGCCGGCTTTCGCAGCTTCGCCGCAGACGAGTCGGGCGCGAAGGGCCGCATTCGCGCAGAGAGCTTCGCAGATCACTACAGCCAAGCGCGCCAGTTCTTCCGCAGCCAGACCGATACCGAGCAGGCGCACATCGCGTCGTCGCTGGTGTTCGAGCTGTCGAAGGTCGAGACCGAGTACATCCGCGAGCTGATGGTCGGCCATCTGCTGCGCGTCGACGACAGCCTCGGCAAGCGCGTGGCCGACGGCTTGGGCATGGACAAGCTGCCGCCTGCTGCCGAAACCACCGTGCCGGCGGAAGACAGGCCGAACTCACCGGCACTGCAGATCATCGGCAAGATGAAGCCGACGCTGGAAGGCCGCGCGGTCGGCATCCTCGTCAACCACGGCTCCGACGCCGCGCTCGTCGCCGCGTTGAAGAAGGCCGCGACCGACGCAGGGGCGACTGTCAAGATCGTGGCGCCGAAAGTCGGCGGCGCGAAGCTGTCGGACGGCGCCTTGCTGAAGGCGCACGGTCAACTCGCCGGCACGCCATCGATGCTCTTCGATGCGGTCGCGATCATCCTGTCAGAAGCCGGTGCCAAGGCGCTGTCGACCGAAGGTGCGGCGATCGACTTCGTGCGTAACGCGTTCGGGCACCTGAAGGCGATCGCGATCGACGCGGGCGGTCAGGCGTTGTTGAAGACGGCGGGCGTGAAGCCGGATGCCGGCGTGGTTGCGGCGCACGACACGACGAAGTTCATCGACGCCGCGAAGACGCGGCAGTGGGCTCGCGAACCGAGCGTGCGGACGCTGGCCTGATGGCCTGATCTGCAGAGCAGCGCTAGCGCGCCGGCCGCGCGCAGGTCAGTTCGCCCTCGGGGCAATTTGCCGCTTGCGCCAGTTCGGCGGCGCGGGCACGCGTGAGGCGCGCGGCGCAGTGCCACTGCAGCATCGGCTGCACGCTGCCGCCGGCGCTCGAGCCGCTCTCGAAGCTGCATGCGTCGGTGCGGTACGTGAGCCACGACTTCTGCACACGCCGCCACCCCGCTTTGCGCTGCGCCGGCAGGCTGGATTCGATGCGCTGCAGCTGGGCGCTCAAAGCCGCCGAAGCTGTCAGAAATTCCTCGTACGCGCACTCGCCGAGTGCGGCCTGGGTCGTGGCCGACGCGCTGCAACCGTCGGCAACCGACGCACGCACGCTGCGAAGCACCAGCAGCCGCGGCTCGGTGAACGCCGGGTTGGCGGTGTCGGTCGTCATCGACAGGCCTTGCGGTGTCTCGAGGCGGGCGCGCAACATCGGCCGGGCCTGCGGACCAATCAGGCGCTCGTCGTACTCGATGCGCCAGCGATACGGCGGCCCGCCGGCGATGCGCATGCGCGTCGAGGCGATCTCGGTCGCCGGCGCATCGGCGCGCGCGCTGTCTTCGAGCGTGACCACAAGCACCGCGTCGGCCGGTGGTGCGATGCGCTCGCGGTACGTGGCCTCGCCGTCGATCGAGGCCGCAGTGGCGGCGCCGGCGCCGATCGCCAAGGCAAGCGCCAGCGCCAGCGCCGGCAGGCGAATCGCGCCGCGGCGGAGGCAGTTCGTCGTATGGGTATGAAACAGCATGGAGATGCCCTTGGGGTGTCGGTCGCTTCGAGGATGCGCCACCGGGGACTATAAACACCCCGTCAGGGCTGCCCCTTCAGCTCGAGACACTGAGATTCAGCTGCCGCAGCCGGCCCATCGCGAGGTTGGCTGCGGCAGTCCGCGTTTCGACGCCGAGCTTCACATAGACGCGTTCGAGATGCTTCTTCACGGTCGCCGGGCTTGAGCCGAGGATGTCGCCGATGTCGCGGTTCGTCTTGCCCTTGGCGACCCAGTACAGCACCTCGGCCTCGCGCAAGGTGAGCTTGAACGCCTGCACCATCGCGTCGACCACCGCGGCATCCGACACCTCGCGCATCACGATCAGCAGATCGTCGTCGCCGGTGCGTTGCTGCAATGCGAACACGAGCTGGCGCGGACCGGTCGAAGTTTCGCGGTGAATCGGCAGCGAGCGCGGCTCGCGGCCGCTCGCGGCCAGCGACGATTCGGTGCGCAGCCAGTCGAGCACGACCTCGGGAATCTGCGCCAGGGCGACGCCGAAGTAGTCGTGCAGCAGCTGCCGCGCCAGCGCGGTCTGCCACACGGCACGGACCGCGCGGGTCGTGTCGTCGAGCCGGATCGCCATGGTCGCGTGGCCGAACGCGTCGAGCGCGTTGCGCGCCTGCGTCGCCTGCGTTTGTTCATGCCGCTTCTCGCGCGCGCTGCTCATGTGCACGCTCATGCGCGCGAGCACCTCCTGCGCGCGGATCGGCTTGGTCACGTAGTCGACGCCGCCGGCGGCGAACGCGGCGACCACGTGCTCGGTCTCGGTCAGGCCGGTCATGAAGATGATCGGGATCTGCGCCGTCGCCGGGTGCGCCTTCAGGCGGCGCGCGACCTCGAAGCCGTCCATGCCGGGCATCACCGCGTCGAGCAGCACCACGTCGGGCAGCGCCTGCACCGCGCGCTGCAACGCACTCTCGCCGTTGGTCGCGACCAGCACCGTGTAGCCCGCCTCATCCAGCGCATCGTGCAGCACCGAAAGGTTGTCGGGGACGTCGTCGACGATCAGCACGACGGCGGATTGGCTGCGGTCGAACAGCGCGTCGTTCATGCGGCTTGGGCGTCCGGCGTCGGGTGGCTGTCGTTCAGCGCCTGGCGGATGATGCGCGTCATCGCGTCGAGCTGGAACTGCTGCGCCAGGCCGCGCAGGTGGCCCGCGAAGCTGGCGTGTTCGGTGCCGAGCGCCTCGATTTCATCGAGCTTGCGCACGATGCCGCGGTAGTAGCCGAGGCTGACGAGTTCGTCGAGCGTACGCAGGTGCACGGCGGCGGGCAGCGCCCAGTCGGTCGCCGGCACCGGCGCCGGTGCGGACAGTTCGCGCGTCGGCACTTCGTGCCACGCGAGTTGCAGCCGCGCGCCGAGCCAGTCGAGCAGCTCGTTCACCCGCACCGGCTTCAAGATGAAGTCCTCGGTGCCGATGCCGACGTCGTTGTCGAGCCCCTTGTCAAATGCGTTGCCCGAGACGATCGCGATCGGCGCATCGCTCAGGTGCCGCTCGCGGATCGCGCGCACCGTAGCCCAGCCGTCGATGCCGGGCATCGCGAGGTCCATCAGGATCACGTCGGGCGCGCAAGCCGGCAACAAGTCGAGGCAGGCCTGCCCCGACGCCGCCTTGACGATCTCGAAGCCGAGCGGCTCCAGCAGATTGGCGAGCAGGTCGCGGTCGACCTCTTCGTTGTCGACCACGAGCACGCGCTTGCGCGCCCCGACGTAGCCGCAGCGTGCCACCCGCGGCAACTCGCGCGCGACGCGCGCGCCGCTGACTTCGGGCAAGAACAGGCGGATGCGGAACAGCGTGCCAGACTTGTCCGAACCGGGCGAGCCTGGTGGACCGGCGACCTGGCTCGTCACCGTCATCTCGCCGCCCATCAGGTCGGTCAGCATTTTGCCGATCGTCAGGCCCAGGCCGGTACCGCCGCTCGCCACCGCGCTCGCCTCGGAGCCGCGCGCGAACGGCTCGAACACATGCTCGATCTCGCCGGCCGCGATGCCGGGGCCGGTGTCCTCGACCTCGAACACCGCCATCTCGCGCGCATACGTCAGCCGAAACTCGACGCGGCCGACGTGCGTGAACTTGACCGCGTTGCCAAGCACATTGATCAGAATCTGCCGCAGCCGCTTCTCGTCGGCGCGCACGACCTCGGGCAACGGCTCGGTGAGCACGCGGCGAAACTCGATGCCTTTGGCCGCGGCCTGCAGCTCGAACATGCGCACGATCTCCTGCACGCAATCGCGAAAGCGCATCGGCTTGTTCTCGAGCCGCAGGCGGCCGCCTTCGATGCGCGCGATGTCGCGCGTGCCTTCGATCAGCGACAGCAGGTGCTCGCCGCCGCGCCGGATCACCTTCACCGCCTGGTGCCGGTGCGGCGGCACCGAGGCGTCTTCTTCGAGCAGCTGCGCGTAGCCGAGGATGCTGTTCAGCGGCGTGCGCAGCTCGTGGCTTACGGTCGTGATGTCGCGGCTCTTGGCTTGGTTCGCGAGCTCGGCGCTGCGTTTGGCGAGCTGCAGTTCGGCATCGGTGCGGCGATGCGATTCGATCTCGCGTTTCAGCACCTGCGTCTGCTCGTTCAGCGCCTGCGTCTGCCGGTTCGACTCCTCCTGCGCGACCTGGCGGCTCTTGTGGGTCAGCACCATCCACCACGCGACGATGCCGCTCACCAGCAGCAGCGCCGCGAACGCCTTGACGAAGCCCAGGCGCAGTGCCAGCGCGGCGCCCGTGCGAGATTCGAG
>JANXVK010000320.1 GCA_025351675.1 Rhizobacter sp. | reverse complement strand
CTTGAATCATCTCGATTCGACGAACGTACGTGAGTCGGGCATTCTTGTGGCTGTTCATCCGGCTGAGTCCTTGAAAAATCTGGTGGTTTGGCGATTACCAGTCTCTCAAACTCGGTCCGGGTGGACACCAACAACCTATTGAACCTTCACAGCCAGTCGCGCTGCAGGGCGATCTCGGGCGCGTGCAGCTCGCGGTGCTGGCTGAGTGCATTGCCGAACGCGGCGATCCGGCGCTGTTCGTCGAGCGCTACCTGCGCATCCGCCGCAAGCTCGGTGTCACTGTGATCCGGCGGGGCCAGCGCAACGGCACGATCGCGTCGACGCGATCGCCAGAAGCGGTTTGGGACCAGATTTACGGCACGATCTTCTACCGCTTCCAATTCGGGCTGCGCGGGCTGAACAAGGCCTTTGTCAAGGAACTGGTCGACACGACGCTTGCCTCGTGACGTGGCGCATCACGGCGGCAAATGAGGCCGGGTAGCCACGCTCGCTGTGCACGATGTGCGGGGCGAGCAGCGCGTTCAGTTGCGGCAGCGCATGAAACGGCACTGCGGGGTAGGCGTGGTGTTCCGCGTGGTACGGCATGTTCCACGCAAAGAAGTGCACAAACGCGTTCGTGTAGGTCGTGCGCGTGTTCTCGAGCATGTTCGGCGAGTGCGCGCAGCCGGTGTGTTCGGAGAGGAGGTAAGGGCGCATGAACAGCTGGCCCACCACCACCGGCAGCAGCCACAGCCACACGGCGGCGAGCGAACGCGTTGCGATCGATGCGGCGATCACGAGCGCGTAGCCCAACATGTAGATGCGCGCCTCGCGCGCGACCAACGCGCGCTTGTCGGCCGGCACCCAAGGCTCGGTCACGCGACCGGCGGCGTGCAACAACAGCTTGACGATGCGACCGTACCAGACCGGTGGGCCAAGCACGTACCAAGCGAGAGCCAGCGCCGAGTTTGGCAATGGCGTCGCCAGCTCCGGATCGCGCAGGGGGTCTTGGGTGTGGCGGTGGTGATCCCAGTGGAACGCGCGGTAGTACTCGTAGGGCAACAGCAGCGCGAGGCCGGCGAAGTGGCCGACAGCGTAGTTCCAGCGGCGTGTGCGGAACGCGGTCTGATGCGCCGTCTCGTGCAGCGCGTTGAACAGGAAGGCGACGAAGTAGCCAAGCAGCACGGTCAGTGGCAGCGCCCAGGCCGTCTCGCGCAACGACCACAGCGCCGCGGCCGCCGCCACGATCGCACCGAGGTGGCCGAGCGCGCGCCACGCGGCAGGCGCGTCGGACTTCACCGACAAGGGCATCAGCACATCGACTTTGAGCCGAAACGGGGCAACGTTTTGCATACAGTCACCGCGCGAGCAGCGCCTTGACGTGGCCGTCGATGAACGCGCGATCCTGCGGCTGCGTCACCGGATTGCCGGCGCGGTGGCCCCACACCGAGGGGATCGGATGCAACTCTGCGTTCGTCAAATGCTGCATCTCCAGACGGTTGTCGTCGACCTGAAAGTACAGGTCGTGATCGACTGGCATCAGCAATGTGCGTGCCTTGATCGCGGCCAGCGCTTTCGGCAGATCGCCGCCGTACATTGGGTTTGCGCTGATGTCGCCGTGCTGCCAAGTCCGGAACTGCGCAAGCAGGTCGGCCGGGTCGCGTCTCGCGAACGCGGTTTCCCAGTAGGTAACCAGGTAGTCCTCAAGCGAGGAGGCGCCGAAGCTTCGCCAGAGCTCCTCGCGATAGAAGGTTTGCGACAGCGCCCAGCCGGCGTACACCCGCCCCATCGCGCGGAAGCCGCGCACCGGGCGCTCGGCAAACACGCCGTCGCGGTACGCCGCATCGGCCATCAGCGCGTGCTTCGCGCCCTCGATGAACACGTGGTTGTGCGGCGCGCAGCGCGCCGAGCCGCAGACCACCGCGATGCGCTCGACGGCATCCGGGAACAGCGCGCCCCAGTGGTACGCCTGCATGGCGCCCATCGACCAGCCGTAGACCAGCGCAAGTTTCTCGATACCCCACAGCTCGGCCAGCATGCGGCGCTGCACGTGCACCGCGTCGAAGTAGGTGACATCGGGGTAACGGGTGCCGACATCCGGCCACGGCGTGTTCGACGGCGAGCTTGACAGGCCGTTGCCGAACAGGTTCGGGATGATGATGAAGTATCTCGACGGGTCGAGGGCCGCGCCCTCGCCGACCATGAACTGCGTGTCGTGGTGCTGCGCGCTGTACGAGGTCGGGTACAGGATCGCGTTCGACTTGTCCGCGTTCAGTGTGCCGAAGGTCTTGTAGACCAGCTTCATGTTGCGGAAGGTTCGGCCGGACTGGAGCACGACATTTCCGGCGTCGTAAGTCGCGTGATCGGCGGTCATGGGTGTCCTCAGTCGGCGGCAGAATGATTGTATCGACGCACCGTACAGTAATACGCCGATCTGGCGTTTGATCGGCTGGCCGTGGCACGTCGAACGCGAAGCTTCGCGAATAGCTCGTCCGAGCTGCAGTCCTTCATCCAAGTTCGATCAACAAGGTTGGGGGTGCGGGCGAAATCTTGGACTGGTTATGCCGCGACACCCGGGCTCTTCCGATATTCAACGGGGCTGAGAGAGCCGAGGGAGATCTTGATCCGCTTCTCGTTGTACCAGCGGATGTACGAGTCCAAAGCCTGAGTGAACTGCTCAACGCTCGTTGACTGCCAGTTGCGAGGATAGAACAGTTCCGTCCGAACCTGACCATCATGACGGGCTGCCAGGTCGAGCGCCTGCTGATCGAGCAGGGCGAAGGGGGCGCCATC
>JANXVK010000106.1 GCA_025351675.1 Rhizobacter sp. | reverse complement strand
CACATGGGGCCCCTTCGTGGCGCTTGGGGAGCCGCCCGCCTTGGGGCGGTCCGGCGCCGGGCTGATGCTCGGGATCGCGTCCGTCATCAGTCTTCCTTCGCCCGCGTCGAATTCGCCTTGGCGATCAACTCGCTCAACTCCAGCGCACGCTCGGTCGTGCGGTCGAATTTGAAATGCAGTGTCGGCACGGTGTGGATCTGAAGCCGCTTGAACAGGCCGTTGCGGATGAAGCCGGCGGCCTCGTTCAGCGCGATCTCGCAGTCGGCCGAATCGCCGATCAAGAGCGAGAACAGGATCGTCGCGTGCGCATAGTCGGGCGTGACCTCGACCGCATTGACCGTGACCATGCCGATGCGCGGATCCTTCAGGTCGCGAATGAGCTCCGCCACGTCGCGCTGAATCTGATCGGCGACGCGGAAGCCGCGGTTCGGGATGGATCGTTTGTGTTTCATACGGACTCTCTAAACGCGAACCCCGCCTGCTTTGCAGAAGGCGGGGTCCGGGGATGAAGCCAAAACCGCCTTACAGCGTTCGTGCCACTTCCTTGACCTCGAAGAATTCGAGCTGATCGCCCTCTTTGATGTCGTTGTAGTTCTTCAGCTTGATACCGCACTCGAAGCCCGAAGCCACTTCGCGCACATCGTCTTTCAGGCGGCGCACCGATTCGATCTCGCCGCTGTAGACGACCACGTTCTCGCGCAGCAGGCGGAAGCGCGCGCCGCGACGGACCAAGCCCGCCGTGACCATCGAACCCGCGACCGTGCCGATCTTCGAGGCCACGAACACCGTGCGAATCTCGGCCGTGCCGATGACCTCTTCGCGCTGCTCGGGGGCCAGCATGCCGGTCATCGCCAGCTTCACGTCGTCGACCGCGTCGTAGATGATGTTGTAGTAGCGGATGTCGACGCCGTTGTTCTCGGCCAGCTTGCGCGAGCCGGCATCGGCGCGCGTATTGAAGCCGATGATGACGGCCTTCGAGGCGATCGCCAGGTTGACGTCGGACTCGCTGATGCCACCGACCGCGGCGTGCACGATCTGCACCTTGACTTCGGCCGTCGACAGCTTGATCAGCGACTGCGCCAGTGCTTCCTGCGAGCCCTGCACGTCGGCCTTGATGATCAGTGCCAGCGTCTGCGTCGCGCCCTGGCCCATCTGGCCCATCAGCGTCTCGAGATTCGCGGCCTGACGCTTCGACAGCTTCACGTCACGGTACTTGCCCTGGCGGAAGGTCGCGATCTCGCGCGCACGGCGCTCGTCGCCCAGCACCATGAACTCGTCGCCGGCTTGCGGTACTTCGGTCAGGCCCTGGATCTCGACCGGGATCGACGGACCGGCCTCGGTGATCGACTTGCCGTTCTCGTCCAGCATCGCGCGGACGCGGCCGAAGCTCGAACCTGCGAGGACGACGTCGCCACGCTTGAGCGTGCCGCTCTGCACCAGCACGGTCGCGACCGGGCCGCGGCCCTTGTCGAGCTGCGCTTCGATCACGAGGCCCTTGGCCATCGACGCCTTCGCGGCCCGCAGCTCCAGCACTTCGGCCTGCAACAGCACCTGCTCGAGCAGCTTGTCGATGCCCTGACCGGTACGCGCCGAGACGGCGACGAACGGCGAGTCGCCGCCGAAGTCTTCCGGCACGACCTGCTCGGCCACGAGTTCCGACTTGAGGCGCTCGATGTTCGCGTCCGGCTTGTCGATCTTGTTCATCGCGACGACGATCGGCACGCCGGCCGCCTTCGCGTGGGCAATGGCTTCCTTCGTCTGCGGCATCACGCCGTCGTCGGCTGCGACCACGAGGATAACGATGTCGGTCGCCTTCGCCCCGCGTGCACGCATCGCGGTGAACGCCGCGTGGCCCGGGGTGTCGAGGAAGGTGATCATGCCGCCCGGCGTGTCGACGTGATACGCGCCGATGTGCTGGGTGATGCCGCCGGCCTCGCCCGCCGCCACGCGCGAGGTGCGGATGTAGTCGAGCAGCGAGGTCTTGCCGTGGTCGACGTGGCCCATCACGGTCACGACCGGTGCGCGCGGCAGCAGTTCGTGCGCGGAGTCGACGACTTCCTCTTCCAGGAACGCATCGGGGTCGTCGAGCTTGGCCGCGAGTGCGGTGTGGCCCATTTCCTCGACCACGATCATCGCGGTCTCCTGGTCGAGCTGCTGGTTGATCGTGACCATCTGGCCCAGCTTCATCAGCTGCTTGATCACCTCGGAAGCCTTGACCGACATCTTGTGCGCCAGATCGGCGACGCTGATGGTCTCGGGCACGTGCACTTCCTGCACCTGCGCCTCTTGCGGCGCGACGAAGGTCGATTGCGAACCATCGCTGCGCTCGCCGCGACGGCCGACGCGCGGCGCACGCCAGCCCGGGCGATTGCCGCCCGCAGGGGCGCGCTGGCCTGGCTTGAGCGCGGTGCGCTTCTTGGCGTCGTCGGCCCAGCTCGAGGAGAGCTTTTCGGACTTGACGGCCTTTTTGTCGCCCGGCTTCGCCACCACAGCGGTCGTGCCCGGTGCGCCGACCTTCTTGTGGATCGTGCCCTGAATCGCGACCGCGGCCGGCTTGACTTCTTCCGGCTTCTTCGCGATCAGCACCTTCTTCGGCGCGTTCATCATCGCGCGGATCGCCGCGGCCTCATCCTCG
>JANXVK010000280.1 GCA_025351675.1 Rhizobacter sp. | reverse complement strand
AGCGGCGAGGAGGTCAGGCGCCTCGGCGCGCTGCGCCTCACCGGTCTCGCGACGACCGTCGCGCCGATGCGCTCGATCGCCATCATCACCATCAGCACCGGCGCGAAGGTGCACAGCGTCGCGTTCAGCACCGAGAGCCAGATCACCTCGGGCGCGACCGCGAGCGCGCTCATCGGCCGCAGCAGCGCGAACTGGGCGATGCAGAGCAGGCAGGCCACGGTCGTCGCGAGACCGGTGAGGCGCAGCGCGCCGAGGCGCCTGACCTCCTCGCCGCTGTAGACGAGGTAGACGGCGTAGCTCACCGCGCTGCCGAACACCAGCGCCGCGCCGAGCGCCGCGTTCGCGCCGAGCGAACTGAGTTCGTGGCCGAACACCAGCAGCACACCGCAGTAGCTCACGCCGAGCGCGATCAGTTGCCGACCGGTGACCTTGCGCTTGAAAATCACCACCCCCATCGCCAGCACCAGCGTCGGGTTCAAGTACAGGATCAAGCGCTCGAAGCTCGCGCTGATGTGGGCCAGACCCGCAAAGTCAAGAAAGCTCGCGAGGTAATAGCCGGTGAAGCCCAGACCGATCACGGCAGTCCAGTCGCGCTTCGTCAGCGCCGGCCTGCCGCGGCCGGCCCACCAGGCCAGCAGCACGAACAGCGGCAGCGCGAACAGCATGCGGTACATGATCAGCGTGACCGCGTCGACGCCGTGGCGGTACGCGAGCTTGACGATGATCGCCTTGCCGGAGAACGCGATCGCGCCGATCGAGGCGAGCGCGAGGCCGGGCCAGATCGGGGGCGCGAGAGCAGCAGCGCCCGGAGCCGCCGTGGTGGTAGATGACATCGCGCCGGATTCTACGGAGCACCTGTGCGCCGCGGGTCAGTACGCCACAGCCTGGCCGTCGCGGCGCGGGTCGCTCGCGGCGACGCAGCCTTCGACAGCCGGGTCGCCGAGCCGCCAGATGAACTGGCCGGCGCCGAAATCCTGGTAGCTGTCGTTGATGACCTCGACCCGGTGGCCGAGCGCCTGCAGGCCCGCGGCGGTGGCCGGGTTCATCGCCGCCTCGACGTTGATCTCGAGCCCCGCGTTGAAGCGCCAGCGCGGCGCGTCGCACGCGGCCTGCGGGTTCTGGCCGTAGCTCAGCATGCGCAGAATCGTCTGCAAGTGGCCTTGCGGTTGCATGTTCGCGCCCATCACGCCGAAGCTCATCACGGCTTCGGTGGCGCCGCCCGCGCGTTTTGTGAGAAACGACGGGATGATGGTGTGAAACGGCCGCTTGCCGGGCGCGACGCGGTTCGGGCTGTTCGCCTCGAGGCTGAACGCATGCCCGCGGTTCTGCATCGACAGGCCGTAGCCCGGCACGACGATGCCCGAACCGAAGCCCATGTAATTGCTCTGGATGAAGCTCACCATCATCCCGCTTTCGTCGGCCGCGGTCAGGTAGATCGTGCCGCCCTTGGCCGGGTTGCCGTGGCCGAAGTCCTGCGCGCGATTCATGTCGATCCGCTTCGCGCGCGACGCGAGGTAGGCCGGGGCCAGCAACTGTGCCGCGGTGATTTCCATGCTCGCCGGTTCGGCGACGAAGCGGTAGGTGTCGGCGAACGCAAGCTTCATCGCCTCGATCTGCAGGTGCTGGGATTCGATGCCGTCGACCGGCATCGACGCGACGTCGAAGTTCTTGACGATGCCCAGCGCGATCAGCGCCGCGATGCCCTGCCCGTTCGGCGGGATCTCGTGCATCCTGTAGTTGCCACCCTCCCTGCCGGCGAAGTCCATGCCGATCGGCTCGACCCACTCGGGGCGGTAGGCAGCGAAGTCGTCGGCCGTGATCGCGCCGCCGTGCGCTTTCGCGTGGGCGGCAGCGGCTTGCGCGATCTCGCCGTCGTAGAACGCGCTGCCCTTCGACGCGCCGATCAGGCGCAGCGAGCGCGCCGCGTCCTGGAAGCGGAACAACTCGCCGACATTCGGCGCACGCCCGCGTGGCATGAACGCCTGCGCAAAGCCGGGCTGATCGTGCAGCAACGGCACCGCCGCGGCCCATTTCTGCTGCACCACCACCGGCACCGCGTAGCCGCGCTCGGCGATCTCAATCGCCGGTGCCATCAGATCGGCGAACGGCAGCCTGCCGAAGCGCTCGCTCATCGCGACCCAGCCGGCAACGGCGCCGGGCACGGTCGCGCTGTCCCAGCCGCGCTTGGGCGGCGTCAGCGCAGCGTCGCCGTGCCTGCGTTGGAAGTACTCGGGCGTCCAGGCTTGCGGCGCGCAGCCCGAGGCGTTCAGGCCGTGCAGCTTTTGACCGTCCCAGATCAGCGCGAAGGCATCCGAGCCGAGGCCGTTGCTGACCGGCTCGAGAATCGTCATCGCCGCCGCGGTTGCGATCGCCGCGTCGACCGCGTTGCCGCCGTTCTGCAGCATCGCCAAGCCCGCCTGCGCGGCCTGCGGGTGCGAGGTGGCGACGACGTTGCGGCCGAAGATCGGCAGGCGCTGGCTCGGGTAGCCGGTGGACCAGTCAAAGGCGTGTGTCATGGGCGCGAAATCAGCGTGAACGAAGCCCCGATGATCGCAAAGAAAATGCCGCCCGGAGGCGGCATCGTCAACGAGCGCGGTCGTCTGCCGCGCGGCGTCAGAGTTCTTCGGTGAAGGTCGCTTCGCGCTTTTTGCTGATCGAAGGCAGCATCACGATCACGATCAAGAGCACCGCGGCGGCGAGCAGCCCGGCCGACAACGGGCGCGTCACGAAGGCCGTCCAGTCGCCGCGCGACAGCAGCAGCGCGCGTCGCAGGTTCTCTTCCATCATCGGCCCGAGGATGAAGCCGAGCAGCAGCGGCGCACCCTCGCAGCTGAGCTTGTAGAAGGCGTAGCCGACCAGTGCGAACACCGCCGTCATGTAGACGTCGAAGTTGTTGTTGTTCAGCGTGTAGACGCCGATGCAGCAGAACAGCGTGATCGCGGGAAAAAGGAACCGGTAGGGCACCGTCAGCAGCTTGATCCAGATGCCGATCAGCGGCAGGTTCAGGATCACCAGCATCGCATTGCCGACCCACA
>JANXVK010000227.1 GCA_025351675.1 Rhizobacter sp. | reverse complement strand
GTGGCAGCAGTCGGGGCTGAAGGCCGCGTCGATGCCGTCGAATTTCGGCCTCGGCATGGTGCTCAAAGGCAAGACGCTCGGCATCTGGGGCTACGGCAAGATCGGCCAGTTGGTCGCCGGCTACGGCAAGGCCTTCGGCATGCACATCACGGTCTGGGGCAGCGAGTCGGCGCGCGAACGTGCGATCAAGGACGGCTGCGTGGCCGCCCCGAGTTGCGAGGCCTTCTTCGACGCCTGCGACGTAATCTCGCTGCACCTGCGGCTGCACGACAGCACGCGCGGCATCGTCAAGCACGACGCGCTGACGCGCATGAAGCCGACCGCGCTGCTCGTCAACACCTCTCGCGCCGAGTTGATCGAGGAAGGCGCGCTGGTCTCGGCACTCAACCGCGGCCGCCCCGGCCTGGCTGCGGTCGACGTGTTCGAGAGCGAGCCGATCCTGCAGGGCCACCCGCTGCTGCGGCTCGAGAACGCGGTCTGCACGCCGCACATCGGCTATGTCGAGCAGGACAGCTACGAGCTCTACTTCAAGGCCGCGTTCGACAACGTCGTGAACTTCATCAACGACACGCCGACGAACATCCTGAACCCCGAGGCCCTGCGAGTGCTCAGATGACCGTGGCTGCGCCGCCGGCGGTGCCGGGCGCGCCGCTGCCCGCCAGCTTGAGGTGGGCGCTGATGTTCGGCAACTTCGTGATCGGCTGCGGCGTGATGTCGGTGGCCGGCACCCTGAACGACATCTCGCGCTCGCTCGACGTCTCGGTCGCCCTCGCCGGCCAGCTGATCGCGATCGCCGCGGCGACGATGGCCTTCGGCGCGCCGCTGCTCGCCGGCTGGGTCGCCGATTTCGACCGCCGCCGCCTGCTCGCGCTGGCGCTGCTCTGGTACGGCGCCGGTCACGCGATCAGCGCGCTGATGCCGAGCTACGCCGCGCTCTGGCCGGTGCGTGCGCTGACGATGCTGGCCGCCGCCGTGTTCACGCCGCAGGCCGCCGCGGCGATCGGCTTCATGGCCGCGCCGCACGAACGCGGGCGCGCGATCACCTTCATCTTTCTCGGCTGGTCGGTGGCGTCGGTGCTCGGCCTGCCGCTGTCGGCGTGGATCGGCGAGACCTTCGGCTGGGAGTTCGCGTTCGGCGCGATCGCCGCGCTGTCGCTCGCGGCCGCGGTCTGGGTCTTCGCGGTGATGCCCGACAACGTGCGCCCCGCCGCGCTGTCGCTGCGGGCCTGGAAAGACGTGCTGACGAATCCGGTACTGATGGCGATGGTGCTGGTCACCGCGCTCTCGGGCGCCGGCCAGTTCACGCTGTTCTCGTATTTCGCGCCGTACTACAAGCACACGCTCGGGGCGAGCACCGAACAGATCACCGGGCTGCTGATGTGGTTCGGCGCGTTCGGGCTGATCGGCAACGTCGTGCTGACGCGCGTGATCGACCGCGTCGGGCCGAACGTCGCAGTCGCGTTCACGCTGTCGCTGATCGCGCTCTCGCTGCTCGCGTGGCCGCTTGGCGCCACGCTGATCGGCACCGCGGTGGTCCTGATTCCGTGGGCGCTCGGCTGCTTCGCGTCGAACTCGACCCAGCAGGCGCGTCTGGGGATGGCCGCGCCCGCGCTCGCGCCGGCGCTGATGGCGCTGAACACGTCGGCGATCTACCTCGGCCAAGCGGTCGGTGCGTCGAGCGGCGGTTGGCTGATCGCGCACGGCGGCTATGCGCCGCTGAATTGGTTCGGGCTCGCGTGGCTGCTCGCCGCGATCACGCTGAGCCTGTGGGCCGGGCGGCGCACGGTGGTGTTCGCATGACGCTCCCGAACGGCCCTGCGCCGGCGGCACCGGCCTCGCTGCGCGAGCTGTTCTTCGCGTTCAACCACCTCGCGCTGCAGGGATTCGGCGGCGTGCTGCCGGTCGCGCAGCGCGAACTGGTCGAGCGCAGGAACTGGCTGACGAAGGACGAGTTCGTCGAGATGCTCGCGGTCAGCCAAGTGCTGCCGGGGCCGAACGTCGTGAACCTCGCGCTGATGTTCGGCGACCGCGCGTTCGGCTGGCGCGGCGCGATGGCCGCGCTCGGCGGCATGCTGCTCGTGCCGATGATCGTCGTGCTCGCGCTGACCGCGCTGTACGCGCGCCTCGATGACTATCCAATGGTCGCCGGCGCCCTGCGCGGCATGGGCGCGGTCGCGGCCGGCTTGGTGCTGTCGACCGGCTTCAGGTTGCTCGGAACGTTGAAGCGCAACGTCATGGGCCTGGGCATCTGCCTCGGCTTCGGCGCGCTGATGCTGATTGCGACCGTCTGGCTGCGGTTGCCGCTGGTGTGGGTGCTGCTGGTGCTGGGCCTGAGCGCAATCGGCGTCGCGTGGGTGAAGTTGAAGC
>JANXVK010000211.1 GCA_025351675.1 Rhizobacter sp. | reverse complement strand
ATGACCGACTTCATCTTCATGGTGAAGGACAGCTCGTACATGTTCGTCACCGGGCCCGAGGTCGTGAAGACCGTGACGCACGAGGAAGTATCGACCGAAGACCTCGGTGGCGCGTCTGTCCACACGACCAAGAGCGGCGTCGCCGACCTGGCGTTCGACAACGATGTCGATGCGCTCGCGATGCTGCGCCGCTTCTTCAACTACCTGCCGCTGAACAATCGCGAGAAGGCGCCGGTGCGCCCGAGCAGCGACCCGGCCGAGCGCACCGACCTGTCGCTCGACACGCTGGTGCCCGACAACGCTAACAAGCCCTACGACATGAAGGAGCTGATCGTCAAGACCGTCGACGACGGCGACTTCTTCGAGTTGCAGCCCGACTATGCGAAGAACATCGTGATCGGCTTCGGCCGCATGGACGGCCAAGCGGTCGGCATCGTCGCGAACCAGCCGCTGGTGCTCGCCGGTTGCCTCGACATCAAGTCGAGCATCAAGGCCGCGCGCTTCGTGCGCTTCTGCGATGCATTCAACATCCCGGTGCTGACCTTCGTTGACGTGCCCGGCTTCATGCCCGGCACCGCGCAGGAGTACGGCGGCATCATCAAGCACGGCGCAAAGCTGCTGTACGCCTACGCCGAGTGCACGGTGCCGAAGATCACGGTCATCACGCGCAAGGCCTATGGCGGTGCGTACGACGTGATGAGCTCGAAGCACCTGCGCGGTGACGTCAACTTTGCGTGGCCGCATGCCGAGATCGCGGTGATGGGCGCGAAGGGCGCGGTCGAGATCATCTTCCGCGAAGAGAAGGGTGACCCGGTCAAGCTGGCCGCGCGCGAGGCCGAATACAAGGCCAAGTTCGCGAACCCGTTCGTCGCGAGTGCGCGCGGCTACATCGACGACGTGATCCAGCCGCACGAGACGCGCAAGCGCATCTGCCGTTCGCTGGTGATGCTGCGCGACAAGAAGGTCGACGACCCGTGGCGCAAGCACGGGAATATTCCTCTTTGAGCGCTCAGGAGAAGAACCAGATGTTTACGAAGATCCTGATTGCGAATCGCGGCGAGATTGCCTGTCGCGTCATCAAGACCGCGAAGAAGATGGGCATCGCGACGGTCGCCGTCTACTCCGAGGCCGACCGCGATGCCTTGCACGTCGAGCTCGCCGACGAGGCCGTGTTCATCGGCCCGGCGCCGAGCCGCGAGTCGTATCTGGCGATGGACAAGATCATCGCAGCCTGCAAGGCAACCGGTGCGCAGGCCGTGCATCCGGGTTACGGCTTTCTCAGCGAGAACGCCGAGTTCGCGCGCAAGGTCGAAGAAGAGGGCATCGTCTTCATCGGCCCGAAGCACGCGTCGATCGCGGCGATGGGCGACAAGATCGAATCGAAGAAGCTCGCGGGCGCGGCCAAGGTCAACACGATTCCCGGCCACAACGCCGCGATCGACACCGCCGAGAACGCGGTAGCGATCGCCAAGGGCATCGGCTATCCGGTGATGATCAAGGCCTCGGCCGGCGGCGGCGGCAAGGGCTTGCGCGTCGCGTTCGACGACCGGTCAGCGTTCGAGGGCTTCACATCGTGCCGCAACGAGGCGCGCAACAGCTTCGGCGACGACCGCGTGTTCATCGAGAAGTTCGTCGAGGAGCCGCGCCACATCGAGATTCAGGTGCTGGGTGACGCGCACGGCCACTGCGTCTACCTGCATGAGCGCGAGTGCTCGATCCAGCGCCGCCACCAGAAGGTGATCGAGGAGGCGCCGTCGCCCTTCATCAGCGACGCCACGCGCAAGGCGATGGGCGAGCAGGCGGTGCAACTCGCGAAGGCGGTGAACTACCAGAGCGCGGGCACGGTCGAGTTCGTGGTCGGCAAGGACCAGAGCTTCTACTTTCTGGAGATGAACACCCGGCTGCAGGTCGAGCACCCGGTGACCGAGTGCATCACCGGGCTCGATCTGGTCGAGCAGATGATTCGCGTCGCGGCCGGCGAGCCACTGGCCTTCACGCAGGAGCAGATTCCGCGCAAGGGCTGGGCGATCGAGTGCAGGATCAACGCCGAGGATCCGCTGCGCAGCTTCCTGCCGAGCACCGGCCGGCTCGTCGCGTTCGAGCCACCGGCGCAGACGATGATGGCCTCGCTGCCGGTGCCCGCCGAAGGCGAAGGGCCACAAGGCGCCACCTTCGGCGGCATTCGCGTCGACACCGGCGTCCACGAAGGCGGCGAGATCCCGATGTTCTACGACTCGATGATCTGCAAGCTGATCGCGTACGGCACCGACCGCCTCGATGCGATCGCGAAGATGCGCGACGCGCTCGACGCGTTCGTGATTCAGGGCATCTCGAGCAACATCCCGTTCCAGGCGGCGCTGCTCGCACACCCGAAGTTCGTCGCCGGTGACTTCAACACCGGCTTCATCGCCGAGAACTACCCGCAGGGCTTCACGCGGGCTTCGGTCAAGCACGACGACCCGAACTTCCTGCTCGCGCTGGCTGTCGCGACGAACCGCCGCGTGCTGGCGCGCTCGGCCGGAATCGCCGGTCAGTTGCGCGGCCACGAACTGCAGGTCGGCGAGCATTTCATCGTCGTGCAGACCGATGCCGACGGCACGCGCCACGAGACGCCGGCGAGCGTGGCGGTCGCGGGCGACGTGTTCAACGTCGCGGTCGCGGGGCGCGCCTATCCGATCCGCTTCACGCGCCTGCTGCGCGACACCGCGATGCATGGCGACCTGAACGGCCAGCCGTTCTGCGCGCAGGTCGAACGGTTGATGCTCGCCTACCGCGTCACGCACCACGGCGCGCAGGTCGAGGTTCGCGTGCTGTCACCGCGTGCGGCGCAGTTGAACGCGTTGATGCCCTTCAAGGCGCCGCCCGATCTCTCGAAGTTCCTGCTGTCGCCGATGCCCGGCCTGCTGATCGACGTGGCGGTCACGGCCGGCCAGACGGTGCGCGCCGGCGAGAAGCTCGCGGTGATCGAGGCGATGAAGATGGAGAACATCCTGATCGCGGCGCACGACGGTGTCGTGTCGGCGGTGAAGGCGGCGAAGGGCGAGAGCCTGTCGGTCGATCAGGTGATCATGGAGTTCCAGTGATGACGAACCAGACAAGCACGCGGCCGTTCAAGGTGCTCGGTGTCCAGCAGATCGCGATCGGCGGGCCGAGCAAGGCTGCGCTGCGCACGCTGTGGGTCGAGAAGTTCGGCCTGGAGATCACCGGCAACTTTCGCTCCGAGCGCGAGAACGTCGACGAAGACATCTGCGCGATCGGCCACGGCGTCCACAAGGTCGAGGTCGACCTGATGGAGCCGATCGATCCGAACGGCAAACCGGCAGTGCACACGACGCCGCTGAACCACATCGGCCTGTGGATCGATGATCTGCCGAAGGCCGTCGAATGGCTCGGCGCGAACGGCGTGCGCTTCGCCCCCGGCGGCATCCGCAAGGGCGCGGCCGGGTACGACATCTGTTTCGTGCACCCGAAGAGCAACGCCGAGTTCCCGGTCGGCGGCGAGGGCGTCTTGATCGAGCTGGTGCAGGCGCCCGCTGATGTCATCAACGCCCTGTCGAGCCTGATGCCATGACGATCCGAGAAATCCTGAAGATGGGCGACCCGCGCCTGCTGCGCATCGCCCAACCCGTCGAGGTCTTCGACACCCCCGAATTGCACGCGCTGATCGGCGACATGTTCGAGACGATGCACTCGGTGAACGGCGCCGGTCTGGCCGCGCCACAGATCGGCGTCGGCCTGCAACTGGTGATCTTCGGTTTCCGGCAGAACCAGCGCTACCCGGACGCACCGCCAGTGCCCGAGACCGTGCTGATCAACCCGACCCTGACGCCGCTCGGCGATGCGGAGGAAGAAGACTGGGAAGGCTGCCTGTCGGTGCCCGGCCTGCGTGGCGTGGTGCCGCGTTTCGCGCGCATCCGCTACGTCGGCTTCGATGCCGAGGGCGTGGTGATCGACCGCGAAGCCGAAGGGTTCCACGCCCGTGTCGTGCAGCACGAGTGCGATCACCTGATCGGCAAGCTCTACCCGATGCGGGTGCGCGACTTCTCGCGCTTCGGCTACACCAGTGTGCTGTTTCCCGAGCTCGACCCTGCCGACGACGATTGACGGGTTCGCGAACGTAAACGAGCGTATCTCTTACAGACGGCGAGTCGGCCGACGGCTCGCCAGCTGCGTTGTGGAAGGGCAGCATCGCTCCATCGAGGCGCCTTGCGGCGCAGGAGACACACTCAGATGATGACGATGCAACGACGACTTGCCGGCTGGGCGCAGATGCTGCTGGCCGCGGTGGCCCTGGCCGGTGGCGCCCACGCGCAAGACACCGATGTCGACCCGCCCGGCCGCGTCGCGCGGCTTTCCGAGGTGAACGGGCAGGTCTGGCTCTACAGCCCCGAAAGCGCCGAGTGGCTCGCCGCAACCCGCAACCAGCCGCTGACCACCGGCGACCGGCTCGCGACCGAGGCCGGGGCGCGCGCCGAGTTGCAGATCGGTTCGACGACCGTGCGCATCGACGCATCGAGCGAGCTCGAGATCGTGCAGCTTGACGACGAACACGTCGCGCTTGAGTTGCTGGATGGCAGCGCGATCGCGCGGGTGCGCGACCTGAACGGCGCCGGCCAGCTGGAGCTCGGTACCGACGAAGGGCGCGTCATCATGCTGCGCGATGGCACGTACCGTTTCGATCGCGACAGCGGCCGCACCGATGTCACGGTCTACAGCGGCCAGGCGCGCTACGAAGGTCCGAACAGCGGGCTGACGATGGACGCCGGGCGGCGCGCCGAGTTCTGGGTCGACTCCGGTGGGGTCGCGCAGTACACCACGCTGTCACCGGTCAACGACGCGTTCGCGGCGTGGAGCAACGACCGCGATCGCCGCTTCGCCGGCAGTATCGCCAAGCGCTACGTCTCGCCCGAGATGACCGGGGCGGCCGAACTGGATGTCTACGGCCGCTGGGAACAGACACCCGACTACGGCTCGGTCTGGATCCCGACCGCCGTCGCGGTCGACTGGGCGCCCTACAGCCACGGCCGCTGGACCTGGGTGAGGCCGTGGGGCTGGACCTGGATCGACGACGCGCCCTGGGGCTTCGCGCCGTTCCACTATGGCCGCTGGGTCTATGCACGCAACAACTGGTGCTGGACCCCGGGCGTGCGCGTCGCGCGGCCGATCTACGCGCCGGCGCTGGTCGGCTGGGTGGGCGGTTCGCGCGGCAACGTGTCGGTCGGAATCGGGGGCGGGCCGGCGGTCGGCT
>JANXVK010000180.1 GCA_025351675.1 Rhizobacter sp. | reverse complement strand
GTTCCAGATCCGCATGGTCTTCATAGTGCGTGGTCAGCGCGTGCCAGTCGGCGACGAAGTAGTGGCAGTCGAACTCGTCCTGCAAGCTCACCCAGTTCTTCAGCGCACCGTGGTAGTGGCCAAGGTGGAGGGCGCCGGTCGGGCGCATGCCGGAGAGAACACGTTGCTTCATGCGATGCGAGTGTAGGCGCGCGCGCCGCCGCGCCGGGCCGCCCCAAGCAAGGCCCGACCCGCTCGGCGGGTGGGTCTGCGTATTCGCAGAGCCGGGTGCTCTGTACACTGCGCGCCCTGTGAAGCGAATCGTCATTCTGATCTCGGGTTGCGGCTCGAACATGGAAGCCATCGTGCGCGCCTGCGCCACCGAGGGTTGGACCGCGCGTGTCGCGGCGGTGATCGCGAACCGGGCCGACGCGGCGGGGCTGGAGTTCGCGCGCCAGCACGGCATCGCCACCGCGGTCGTCGATCACACCGCGTTCGATTCGCGCGAAGCCTTCGATGTGGAGCTGGCGCGCGCGGTCGAGGCGCACGCGCCCGATGTGGTCGCGCTCGCTGGCTTCATGCGCATCCTGACCGACGGGTTCGTCGAGCGTTTCGCGGGCCGGCTCGTCAACGTGCACCCGGCGCTGCTGCCGGCGTTCACCGGTCTGCACACGCACCGCCGCGCGATCGAGGCCGGCTGCAAGCTGGCCGGCGCGACGGTTCACTTCGTCACGCCGACGCTCGATCACGGACCCATCATCGCGCAGGCCGTGGTGCCGGTGCTGCCGGGCGACACGCCCGAGGCGCTCGCCGCGCGCGTGCTCGAACGCGAGCACGTGCTGTACCCGCGGGCGGTGCGCTGGCTTGTGCACGGGTTGCTGCGCACGACCGATGGCATCGTCAGCCACACCCGAGGCGAGTCGCAACTTCTCCGTTAGGTCAGGCTCGCGGCGATATTGATCGTGAACGCGAGGATCGTCGTGTTGAACACGAACGACAGCACCGACTGCAGCAGCACGAGGCGGCGCATCGGGCGCGTCGAGATCGTCACGTCCGACGTCTGCGAAGCGACCGCGATCGTGAACGAAAAATACAGGAAGTCGCTGTAGTCGGGCTCGAAGTCCTTCGCCTGCTCGGGGAAGTTCAGGCCGTTGTCGCCGGCGCTGCCGTGGTACGGGCTCGCGTAGTTCAGCGAAAACAGTGTCGGCACCAGCAGCCACGAGCCCACGACCGTGCTGAGCGTGAACAGCACCTGCGGCAGCGCTTCGCGCGCCCCGGCGGTCTTGGCGGCGGCGAGCACCATGAAGATCGCGCCGAAGCTGGCCAGCGCGCCCAGTGCGACGATCGCGAGCACCGTGGTCGCACCCTCGGCCTGCGCGAGCGCGACGCGCTTCAGGTGCGCCTGATCGGAGTGCGTCATCGTCCAGCCGGTCCACGCGAGGTAAACCCAGACGCCGACGTTCCAGCCCACCAGGCAGCGGCCGACGACGCTGTCGATGGCGGTCGCGGCAAACGCCGCCGCCACGCCGAGCCCACCCGACACCACGAGGTGCGGATGGGCCCGCAGGTGGCCGACGAGCTGCTTCACGCACCGTCCAGTGGCTCGAAACGCAGACGCGACCCGCCGTCGATCATGACGCGCTCGAAGAACATCGCATGCGGCCGCACCCACCAGCCGGTGGTGTTGTACAGCGGCCGGTAGACGACCAGCGGTTCGTGCGTCTCGCTGTGTCGCGCGACACCGATCACTTCGTACTCGCCGCCTTTGTAGTGGCGATAGCGCCCAAGCCTCGTCGAGGGAAGGGGAGGGAGATCGGATACGGTATCGGTCATGGGCCAAGGATAATCCGCCGATGCACCCGAACGCCTTGCTCGAACTCGCCACCGAACTGATCCACCAGGTCCTGCAGCTGAAGCACCCCGCCGACGGCGTGGTGTCCGACTTCTTCCGCCAGCACCGCACGCTCGGCACGCGCGAGCGCCACACGCTGGCCGAGACGACCTACCGCGTGCTGCGCGAGCGGCTGCTCTACCAGCACCTCGCGCAGTCGGGCAAGGGCGAGATGGAGCGGCGTCTCGCGGTTCTGGCTTGGCAGGGCAACGACGCTTTCCTGCGCGCCGCCTTGAGCGAGACCGAGCAGCAGTGGCTCGCGCAGGTCAGCCAGGTCGACCGCACGTCGCTGCCCGAAAAGCTGCGCCACAACCTGCCCGAGTGGCTCGCCGAGCGGCTGCAGGCGGCGGTGGGCGACGAGTTCTGGCCGCTGGTCGAGGCGATGAACCAGGGCGCAGGGCTCGATCTGCGCGTCAACACCTTCAAGGCCAAGCGCGACGATGTTCAGGCCGCCTTCAAGGCCGAGAACATCGAGGCGCTTCCCACGCCGTACTCGCCGCTCGGCCTGCGCATCGCCAGCAAGCCGGCGCTGCACAAGCTCGACGTGTTCATGCGCGGCGATGTCGAAGTGCAGGACGAAGGCAGCCAATTGCTCGCGCTGATGGTCGGGGCCAAGCGCAGCGAGATGGTCGCCGACTTCTGCGCCGGCGCCGGTGGCAAGACGCTCGCGCTCGGCGCCGAGATGCGCAACACAGGGCGCCTGTACGCGTTCGACATATCGGGCCACCGGCTCGCGTCGCTGAAGCCGCGGCTGGCGCGCAGCGGCCTGTCGAACGTCTACCCGGTGCAGATCGCGCACGAGCGCGACGAGCGCATCAAGCGCCTGGCCGGCAAGCTCGACCGCGTGCTGGTCGACGCGCCCTGCACCGGGCTCGGCACGCTGCGCCGCAATCCCGATCTGAAGTGGCGCCAGACGCCGCAGGCGGTCGAGGAATTGCGCGTCAAGCAGGCGGCGATCCTGGCGAGTGCGTCACGGCTGCTGAAGCCTGGCGGCCGGCTCGTCTACGCGACCTGCAGCCTGCTCGACGCCGAAAACGAGGAGATCGCGCAGGCGTTCACCGCCGAGCGTCAAAGCGATTTCAAGGTCGTGCCGGCGGTCGAGGCGCTGACGAAAGCGCATGTGGCGCAGGCCGACACGCTGGTGCGCGGCGACTACCTGCGTCTGTGGCCGCACCGCCACGGCACCGACGGTTTCTTCGCGGCGGTTTGGGAGCGGTGTTGAGATTGGACAAACCGCCGGCAGATGCCGGGAACAGAGGGCGCCAAATCCGTCAACTCGAAGGGGTATGGCCGGGGTCGTCCCTTACACTCAACCACCTGCTTTTCTCGCGGGCTCAAAGGTACAAATGGATTCGTCGATGCTGGTTTGGGATGCACTGATCAACTGGCTGGCCCACGGCCTGCTTGGTGCGTCGTGGTGGCAGGTGCTGTTGTTCGCGCTGGTGGTCACGCACATCACGATCGCGTCGGTGACGATCTTCCTGCACCGCGCGCAGGCGCACCGCGCGCTCGAACTGCACGCGATCCCGTCGCACTTCTTCCGTCTGTGGCTGTGGCTCACGACCGGCATGGTGACCAAGGAATGGGTCGCGATCCACCGCAAGCACCACGCCAAGTGCGAGACCGAAGAAGACCCGCACAGCCCGCAGACGCGCGGCATCAAGGCCGTGCTGCTGACCGGCAGCGAGATGTACCGCGCCGAAGCCAAGGTCCAAGACACGCTCGACAAGTTCGGTCACGGCACGCCAGGCGACTGGATCGAGCGCAACCTGTACACCCGCTTCAGCTGGCAGGGCGTTGGTGTGATGCTGCTGATCAACCTGAGCCTGTTCGGGGCGATTGGCGCGGCCGTATGGGCGCTGCAGATGGCATGGATCCCGATCACCGCCGCCGGCATCATCAACGGCATCGGCCACTGGTGGGGTTACCGCAATTTCGAGGCCGCCGACGCGTCGACCAACGTTTCGCCGTGGGGCATCATCATCGGTGGCGAAGAGCTGCACAACAACCACCACACCTACCCGACCTCGGCCAAGCTATCGGTCAAGCCGTATGAGTTCGACATCGGCTGGGCCTACATCCGCACGCTTGAGATGATGGGTCTGGCGAAGGTGCGCAAGACAGCGCCACTGCTGAAGCTGGGCACTGTCAAACCGGTCGCCGACGACAAGACGCTGGAGGCGATCATCGCCAATCGCTACGAAGTGATGGCCAAGTACGCGCGCAACCTGCGTCACGCCAGCCATGCCGAGGTCGCCCGCCTGAAGGCTGAGGGTTCACCGAGCGCGACAAAACTGGCGAACATGGAGCTGGCCAAGCGCTGGCTGCATCGCGACGAAGACAAAATCCCGCACGCGTTCAAGGCGCAGGTTGCGGCGGCCGTCGAGCACAGCCCGGGCTTGGCGAAGCTGGTCGCGATGCGCGAAGAGTTGCGCTCGCTCTGGACGCGCACCAATGTGTCGGCCGAGCAACTCGTCGTCGATCTGCAGGCTTGGTGCAAGAAGGCGGAAGAGAGCGGCATCGCTGCGCTGCAGGAATTCGCCTTGAAGCTGCGGGCCGCGCAAGCGTAACGCCTTCGGCAAGAGATGACAGCGGGGTCGCGTTGCGACCCCTTCTCTTTTTCCGGGGATGAAAGAGCCGCCATGAGGGCGGCTTTTCTACGCCTGGCGCGCGGTGCGAGCGAGGCAACAAAAAACCCGCCACACGAGCGGGTTCTTCAGAGAAGCGCGGGGCGCTTCTTACTTCAGCTTCGTTTCCTTGTAGGTCACGTGCTTGCGTGCCTTCGGATCGAACTTGATCATTTCCAGCTTTTCGGGCGTGGTCTTCTTGTTCTTGTCGGTCGTGTAGAAATGACCGGTTCCGGCACTGGATTCCAGCTTGATCTTCTCGCGTCCACCTTTTGCCATGATCAGCTCCTGGGCTTAAATTTCACCGCGGGCGCGGAGGTCGACGAGGACCTTCTCGATGCCCACCTTGTCGATCAGGCGCAAGGCCGACGCGGAGATGCGCAGACGCACCCAGCGGTTCTCGCCCTCGACCCAGAAGCGGCGGTACTGCAGGTTCGGCAGAAAGCGACGCTTCGTTTTGTTATTCGCGTGGGAAACGTTGTTACCCACCATCGGGCCTTTGCCCGTGACCTGACAGACGCGTGCCATTGACGCTTCTCCTAATCGATTGAATCCATCTGCCGGAATTTCGGCAAGGCTACGATTATAGCCCGATTCCCGGCGCTGCCAAGCGGGACCTGGTCACTGTTGTTCGAGGAAGCGTTGGGCATCGAGTGCCGCCATGCAGCCCGTGCCGGCGCTCGTGATCGCCTGCCGGTAGATGTGGTCCTGCACGTCGCCGGCCGCGAACACGCCCGGCACGCTGGTCATCGTGGCCATGCCCGACAGGCCGCTCTTGGTGATGAGGTAGCCGTCCTTCATCTCCAGCTGGCCCTTGAAGATGTCGGTGTTCGGCTGGTGGCCGATCGCGATGAAGCAGCCGGTGAGCTTGAGTTCGCTGGTCGCGCCGCCCTGCGTACCCTCTCTTTGCGTGGGCCGCAGTCGCACGCCGGTCACGCCGGACGCATCGCCGAGCACTTCGTCGAGTGTCTGCCACAGGTGCAACTGCATCTTGCCCTCGGCGACCTTCGCATGCAGCTTGTCGACCAGGATCGCCTCGGCGCGGAACTTGTCGCGGCGGTGGATCAAATGCACCTTGCTTGCGATGTTCGACAGGTAAAGCGCTTCTTCGACCGCCGTGTTGCCGCCGCCGACAACGCAGACTTCCTGGTCGCGGTAAAAGAAACCGTCGCAGGTCGCGCAGCCGCTGACGCCGCGGCCCATGAACTTCTCTTCCGACGGCAGGCCGATGTACTTGGCCGACGCGCCGGTCGCGAGGATCAGCGCGTCGCAGGTGTAGCCACCCGAGTCGCCCTTCAGCTTGAACGGCCGCTTGCTCAGGTCGACCTCGTTGATGTGGTCGAACACGATCTGCGTGTTGAAGCGCTCGGCGTGCTTCAAGAAGCGCTGCATCAGGTCCGGCCCCATGACCCCGTCGACATCGGCGGGCCAGTTGTCAACGTCGGTGGTCGTCATCAACTGGCCGCCTTGGGCGATACCGGTGATCAACATCGGCTTGAGGTTCGCGCGAGCCGCGTAAACGGCGGCGGTGTACCCCGCAGGGCCCGAGCCGAGGATCAGAACGCGGGCGTGTTGGTTGGGTGTGCTCATGGGGAGGTGTTCAGGGCTTGAATGGCGCTCGGGCGACGGGCGCAATGAAGCGCAAGTCTGACATGGGGTTCGATCCGTCTGGCGCCAACCGCGTTAATGGTGACAATAGGGAAATTGTAAGTAGCGTGAAAATTTGGCGTACTTCGCCACCCGCAAGCCGTGTACTTCTCTCGGACGCATGGCAGGCCCACTGCAGGGCTCCGCAACAAAACGAAAGGCGCAGCGCATGGCAATGCTTTCCAACCTCGACCTGATCCGGCGCGTGCCGTTGTTTTCGCTCCTGACCAACGACCAGGCGCAGGGCATCGCCGACAGCGTCGTCAAGCGCCGCTATCGGCGCGGCGAGATCGTGGTTGAGCACAACAAAAAGTCGAACGCGCTGTTCATCCTGTTGACCGGGCGCGCGCGCGTCCTGACCGCCGATGCGCGCGGCCGCGAGGTGATCCTGGCCGTGCTGCAGCCCGGCGACTACGTCGGCGAGATGAGCCTGATCGACAACGAGCCGCATTCGGCCACCGTGCGTGCCGAGGTGCAGACCGACATGCTGATCCTGGGCCGCGCCGAGTTCGCGCGCTGTCTGCCCGAAAACTCGACCTTGTCGTACGCGATCATGCGCGGCCTGGTGCAGCGCCTGCGCAGCGCCGACCGCCAGATCGAGTCGCTCGCGCTGCTTGACGTCTACGGCCGCGTCGCCCGCACCTTGCTCGACATGTGCGAGTTGGAGAACGGCGTCAAGACGATCCGCAACAAGGTCTCGCGCCAGGACCTGGCCAAGGTCGTTGGCGCGTCGCGCGAGATGGTCAGCCGCGTGATGAAGGACCTGGAGAAGCGCGGCATGATCGAGACCCAGGAAAACGGCTCGGTCATCATCAAGGAATTGGTGGCGAACTGATCGCGGTCCGGTGGCGCCGGCCGCAGGCCGCCCGCGCGTTTCGGCCACAATCCGCCGATGACCTTCCCACTCGGCTCGCTCCGCTCCGACAACGGTACTTCCAACAGCTTCATGCCTGCCGGCGCAGCCTCCCGGCGCGACGCGTCGCGCGGTTCGGCGGCGCTACATCAGCCGGCCGGCTGGCGTGCCCAGCTCGGCTTGCTGGTCACCGGGGTGCTGTGGCTGCTCGCCGTGCTCGCGCTCGTCACCCACAACGCGGGTGACGTCGCGTTCTCAACGTCGGGCACGGCCGCGGTCACGCTGAACAAGGCGGGTGCGCTCGGCGCCTGGTTCTCCGACCTTGCGTACTTCATGTTCGGCTACTCGGTCTGGTGGGTCGCCGCGGTCTCGCTGCGGGCCTGGCTCGGCACCTTGGCGCGCGTGTTGCGCAGCGACCAGGCGGCAGCGCCTGCGGTAACCGACGCGCCCAAGCCGACTTGGCTGTTCTGGATTGGCCTCGCGCTGTTGTTGGCCGCCAGCGCGTCGCTCGAATGGACGCGCCTGTACCAGTGGGAAGGCCGCG
>JANXVK010000093.1 GCA_025351675.1 Rhizobacter sp. | reverse complement strand
GCGATCGCGGTCGGCCTGCTGATGGACCACACCACGCCGGCCGAGGCCAAGCCGGCGCAGGACAAGACATGATGGGCACTTGGGAGATGGTGCTCGCGATCCTCGGGCTCGCGGTGATCACGATCGCCACGCGCGGCTTCTTTCTGTTTCCCGACCGCGAACTGCCGATGCCGCCTTGGCTTAAGCAGGGCCTGCGCTACGCGCCGCTGGCCGCGCTCGCGGCGGTCGTCGCGCCCGAGGTCATCATGACGCAGGGCCACCTGATCACGACCTTCAAGGACGCGCGCCTCTACGCCACCCTCGCCGCGACCGCCTGGTTCTTCTGGCGCCGTGACATCCTCGGTACCATCGTCACCGGCACGCTGGTGATGGTCGCGCTGCGCACCGGCCTTGGCTGGTGAGCGTCACCCGAAACTCACTCATCGACTCTCTCGATCGCACCACCATGAACGTCCTCCGATTCGAAGATCTCGTCGCCCAAGGCAAAGTCGCCGGCCAGCGCGTGTTCATTCGCGCCGATCTGAACGTGCCGCTCGACGCTGCGCACCAGATCACCGAGGACACACGCGTGCGCGCGTCGATCCCGTGCATCGAACTCGCGCTGAAGGCCGGTGCGGCGGTGATGGTGACCTCGCACCTCGGTCGCCCGACCGAAGGCGCGTTCAGGCCCGAGGACTCGCTCGCGCCAGTTGCCAAACGCATCGGTGAACTGATGGGCCGCGAGATTCCCGTCGTCGCGAACTGGGTGGACGGCGGCGGCGTCGTCGACGTGAAACCCGGCCAGCTCGTGATGCTCGAGAACTGCCGCGTCAACATCGGCGAGAAAAAGAACGACGAGGCGCTCGCGCGCAAGATGGCCACGCTGTGCGACATCTTCGTCCACGACGCGTTCGGCACCGCGCACCGCGCCGAGGCCTCGACCTACGGCATCGCGCAGTTTGCGCCGATCGCCTGCGCCGGCCCGCTGCTCGCGGCCGAGATCGACGCGATCACGAAGGCACTCGCGAACCCGAAGCGGCCGCTGGTCGCGATCGTCGCCGGCAGCAAGGTCTCGACCAAGCTGAGCATCCTGCAGGCGCTCGCGAAGAACGTCGACCAACTGATCGTCGGCGGCGGCATCGCCAACACCTTCATGCTCGCGGCCGGGCTGCCGATCGGCAAGAGCCTGGCCGAGCCGAGCTTGATCGGCGATGCGAAGGCGGTGATCGAGGCGATGAAGGCGCGCGGCGCCGCGGTGCCGATCCCGACCGATGTCGTCACCGCGAAGGCGTTCAAGGCCGACGCGGTCGCGACCGTGAAGGCAGCTGCGGATGTTGCACCCGACGACCTGATCCTCGACATCGGCCCGCAGACCGCGAAGCGGCTCGCCGATCAGCTGATGAAGGCGGGCACGATCGTCTGGAACGGCCCGGTCGGCGTGTTCGAGTTCGACGCGTTTGCCGGCGGCACCGAGGCGATCGCGCGCGCGATTGCGGCGTCGAGCGCGTTCAGCATCGCCGGTGGTGGCGACACGCTCGCGGCGATCTCGAAATACGGCATCAAAAAAGACGTGGGCTACATCTCGACCGGCGGCGGCGCGTTTCTCGAAGTGCTGGAAGGCAAGACGCTGCCTGCGTTCGAGATACTGCAGAGGCGGGCTGGTGGCTGAGGGCTTGTTCCGTCCGGACCAGCTGGAGATTCCCGGCATCGCGCCGGACGTGCTGTGCGCCGCGATGGTCCGCATCCTTCCGCGAACATGGCTGGTTCTGGACATCGCGGAGACGGCGGAGGACGCGAGGGGTCGGGCGCGTAATGAATCACTGGCGGATGGTTCCGAGTGTTGGTACCGCTTCTTCACGCCGGACGAACAATCGCGTGTCGACGATCCGGAGTTCGCGATGGGCATGGTCCGCCACGAGTTTGCACAGGCGGTCAAATCGAGTGCCGTGTTTCCGGTCAAGGTGCCCTTGGACGGTGGTGGCAGCGGTTTCGCGATCGATGCGTCGGGTCATGTTCTGACGAACTATCACCTGGTGAGTTCGGAGGTCGCCAACCACCACAGGGGGCACGGAGCGGTTGGCGAGGAAGTTCGCTGCACATCTCTTCGGGTGCAGGTGGCGCAGCGAGACGGCGCGGGTGGCTGGCGCTGGTGCGATGCGGATGCCGTCTGGCTCGTCTCGAATCCGCCCGTCGATCGGGCGATTGAGCAGAGCGACGGCGGGCACACGCAACTGCGCGAAGACACCGCGCTGCTTCGCGTCGAGCCCGGTCCTTCTGGCTATCTTCGTCCTGCCGCACGGCCGGTCAAAGAGGGGGAGCCGTTGTGGATGGCTGGCTTTCCGTTGCGCAGCGCCAGAGGAAAGGCATCGCTCGAGCGTGTCGGATACGAAGATGCCGACGGCAGCTTGCGCGTTTCGTCCGGGTGCGTCTTGACGCGAGATCCGGAGGGCTACTTCGTCTCGGACATCGATGGTTCGATGGGCAACAGCGGCTCGCCGGTGTTCGATGCCGGCGGGGCGGTCGTCGGCATGCTCTCGCGCGCGCAGGGCAATGGTCCGCGGAACGCGTTCGAGTATGGCCAGACGACTCGTGTACATGTTGCAACGGAGCTGGCGATCCGGGGCTTGGCGCTTGCATGGCCTGACGGTGGACTGGTGGGCTCCGCATAAGACTCATTCCCGATCAAACGGCGTGTCATCGCGCAGTACCGCGCAGCGCGCTCGATAATCGCGCCACAACAATCACGAGGAGACTCCGCCCATGCCCCGCGCCACCAAGATCGTCGCCACGCTCGGCCCCGCATCGAATTCGCCGGAAGTGCTCGAGCGCATGGTGCTCGCCGGGGTCGACGTGGTGCGGCTGAACTTCTCGCACGGCAAGGCGCAAGACCACATCGACCGCGCGGCGCTGGTGCGCGAGATCGCGAAGCGCTGCGGCAAAGAGGTCGCGATCATGGCCGACCTGCAGGGCCCGAAGATTCGCGTTGGCAAGTTCGAGGGCGACAAGACGATGCTCGAAGCCGGGCAGTCGTTCGTCCTCGACGGTGCGACGACCGAACTCGGCAACAACGAACGGGTCGGCCTCGACTACAAGGAGTTGCCGCGCGATGTGCGCGCCGGCGACATCCTGCTGCTGAACGACGGCCTGCTCAAGCTCGTGGTCGATGCGGTGCGCGGCGAAGAGGTGCGCACGACCGTTGTGGTCGGCGGCGAGCTGTCGAACAACAAAGGCATCAACAAGGCCGGCGGCGGCCTGACCGCGCCGGCGCTCACCGCGAAGGACATGGAAGACATCAAGACCGCGATGAGCTTCCAGTGCGAGTACCTGGCGGTGAGCTTCCCGAAGACCGCTACCGACATGGAGATGGCGCGCCAGTTGGCGAACGTCGCCGGCGAGCCTTGGAAGCACAAGCCGCAGATGATCGCGAAGATCGAGCGCAGCGAGGCGATTCCGGTGCTGGATCAGATCCTGCGTGCCAGCGACGGCATCATGGTCGCGCGCGGCGATCTGGCGGTCGAGGTCGGCAACGCCGCCGTGCCGGCGCTGCAGAAACGCATGATCAAGATGGCGCGCGAGATGGACCGCGTGGTCATCACCGCGACGCAGATGATGGAGTCGATGATCGTGAACCCGGTGCCCACGCGCGCCGAGGTCAGCGATGTGGCCAATGCGGTGCTCGACGGCACCGACGCGGTGATGCTCAGCGCCGAGACGGCGGCCGGCAGGTACCCGGTCGAGACGATCGAGATGATGGCCAGCATCTGCGTTGAGGCCGAGAACGCCGAAGAGATCGCGCTCGACGCCACGTTCACGAACAAGAAGTTCGCACGCATCGACCAGTCGATCGCGATGGGCGCGCTGTTCACCGCGTACCACTTGGGTTGCAAGGCGATCCTGGCGCTGACCGAGTCAGGCTCGACGGCGCTCTGGATGAGCCGCCACCGCATCCATGTGCCAATCTACGGACTGACCTCGCAGGTGCGCAGCCAGCGCCGCATGGCGCTGTACCGCAATGTCACGCCGATGCTGATGCCGAACTTCGCCGACCGCGACGAGGCGCTCGCGAGGGCCGAGGCGCTGCTGATCGACAGCGGCGTGCTCAAGCCCGGTGACACCTATGCGATCACCTGCGGCGAGCCGATGGGCCACCCGGGCGGCACCAACATGTTGAAGGTCTGCCGGGTGGGCTGACAATGGCGGGCATGACCACGCCCACGCTGACGCTCGAAGACATTCAGGCAGCCGCCGTCCGCCTGCACGGCGAGATTATCGACACGCCTTGCATGCCGTCGCGCACGCTGTCGGCGCTGACCGGTTGCGAGGTATTTCTCAAGTTCGAGAACCTGCAGTTCACCGCGTCGTTCAAGGAGCGCGGTGCGCTCAACAAGATGGCGCAGTTGACGGCCGCCGAGCGTGCGAACGGCGTGCTCGCGGTCTCGGCCGGCAACCACGCGCAGGGCGTGGCTTATCACGCGCAGCGCATGGGCATCCCGGCGACGATCGTGATGCCGCGTTTCGCGCCGGCCGTGAAGGTCGAGCGCACGCGCGGCTTCGGCGCACATGTCGTGTTGCAGGGTGACACTTTCGACGACGCGCGCGCGTTTGGATTGCAACTCGCACAGGAACGCGGCCTCACGCTCGTCCACCCCTACGACGACCTCGCGGTGATGGCGGGGCAGGGCACGATCGGGCTCGAGATGCTGGCGCAGCAGCCGTCGATCGACACGCTGGTGGTCGCGATCGGCGGCGGCGGCCTGATCTCCGGCGTCGCGACCGCAGCGCGCGCGTGTCGGCCCGGCATCGAGGTCATCGGCGTGCAGACCGAGCGTTTTCCGGCCGTGTTCAACGCCAAGCACGGCGAGCAGCGCGAGAGCGCGCAGGCGACGATCGCCGACGGCATCGCGGTCAA